>JAUUYV010000045.1 GCA_030590275.1 Porticoccaceae bacterium | reverse complement strand
CTATTAAGGTCGGCGATGAGGTATGGACTATATCCGGCTACGGTTTGCGCGACCACTCCTGGGGGCCGCGTTATTGGCAAAACATTCATTGGTATCGCTGGCTGCCGATCAGCTTTGACGAAACCTTCGGTGCCATGCTGATGACCAGTGGTAACGCCGAAGGCGAACTGGAAAACGGCGGTATGATTTTGAACAATGGCGAATATGAGCTTATTACGGAATGCACTATCGAGTCCGACTGGGATGATGACTTCAACCAGACAGCCTTGCGCGCCTGGGCTAAAACCGAAAAAGGCGAATATGAAATTACTGGCAAGATCATCACACTGGTGCCTGTTCGCAACCGTCGCCAGCTGGACAACGGTGAATGGCTGCACACCCGTATCACCGAAGCAATGACGGAATATCGCTACAAAGACAAAGTAGGATACGGGCTATCGGAATACTGTGACCAGATCGTTGACGGCGAGCCAGTGGGCAAGACCATTCCCGCCGCTCTGTAATATTGCAGAAATTCACCTATATAAATTTCTGCATCAAGGATTCACTGATATCGCAGGCGCACGGACGCGCGCAGAGCCCCTCGCACCTAAGATCTTGAAGGATCACCAGGATGAAGCTATCCATTGATGTCGAAACTGTTAAGGGATTCCTCGATCCAGTGGAGGGCGCGGCACTGCATGATGCCTGCATCCAGACCGCAAGCCTTGGGCCCTGTCTTGAAATTGGTAGCTACTGCGGCAAATCGACGGTTTATCTCGGTACCGCCTGCAAACATAAGCAGCGAACCTTATTTGCGCTGGATCATCACCGAGGCTCCGAAGAGCACCAGAAAGGGGAAGAGTTTCACGACCCTGAGTTATACGATGACTCGATAGAGTTGATGGACAGCTTTAAGGAATTCCGTCTGACCATCCGCCGAGCTGGACTGGAAGATCATGTGGTGCCACTGGTAGCCTCATCCGAGCTCGCTGCAAGAGACTGGCAAACACCACTTGGAATGGTATTTATTGACGGGGGCCATAGCCTGGAAGCAGCTTTGACCGATTATGAGTGCTGGAGTAAGCATGTGGTGCCGGGGGGGGTACTCGCCATCCACGATATATTCCCCAATCCAGACGACGGTGGTCAGGCTCCCTATACCATATGGAAGAAGGCTATCAATTCGAACTTATTTGAGGACCTCGGCACTGTTCGAACGCTTGGTATCCTCCGACGCAAGCACCATTGATTCAGTTTTAAATAAATGGGCTGCCGATGTTCGATTGGATAGCGCGTCAGCCGCTAACAATATCGCTGCAGCTGTCCAGGTCGGTTTTTCTACCGGCCAGACTTCGTCATCCGGGTAGGCATAACCTGTCCAGTAAGAACCATCGGTATCGCGAAACTGATGCAACCAACTGAATACCTGAAGCGCTTTTTGATATTCACCCGCCGCCAATAATGCCATCACCAGCTCGCAGGACTCAGCCACTGTCACCCACGGACGATCGGTGACGCAGCGAGACCCTAGCTCATTAACCACAAACTGACTCCAGCGGGAGTACAGGTGATGTTTGCTTCGCACACCGGTAACTACTCCGGTGAGTACCGGATAAAACCAGTCCATGGCGAAACGGCTCTTGCTCTCCCAGGTACGGTCAAAACATTCCGGATGATTACGCAGCGCATTACCCAGCCTGATTCTCGCCAGAGCCCAGTGAGGTACTTTAATTTCCAGGGTGGTCGCGATATTTAATGCACACTCAAGGCTTTTAAAGATACTGCTGCAGCCAGTAACCAGGGAGTCCTCCTGTATGCCTTTAGTGGTATCTTCCGCCCAATAAATTTCTCCCTTAGTACCCTGAAGTGACAATACAAATTCGATCGCCCGCTGCACAACAGGCCAGATACCTTCGAGAAACGCCCTGTCCTCAGTAATCAAATAGTGATGCCAAACTCCAGTGGCGATATAGGCAACAAAATTCGATTCCGCTCTGGTATCGTCTTCTACCTTGCCGTCTTTATAGGCAGCAAACCAACTGCCATTTTCCCGCTGGTTATCCCGCAACCAATAATAGGCTTGCTGAGCTTCATCGTAATGACCGCCGATACTCAAACCCATTGCGGCCTCTACGTGGTCCCAGGGATCCAGATTGCCACCTTCAAACCAGGGAATTGCGCCATCCGTTGATTGAACTCTGGAAATATACGCCACGGTATCATCCAGGTATTCTTCCGGATAAAAACCTTTGGATACATACAGGTGAGTCATAGCGGCTCAGTCCTTGAATTGCTGGAATCAAGGGCCTTGATTGCAGTGGGTGTTTTAACGAAATACATCACTACACTTTTCCCCACGACAGGGTTTAAGGCAGTATCCAGCAGTGTTGTTATTTTTGGTTTTTCCATCAAATCCCACTCCAGAAAACGCTGGTAGGCTTTTACTATTGGTGTCTGTTGCTGATCTTCAGGCCGCCAGAACAAACATCTAAGCCACCAATAAGGCGCGTGAAGCGAATGCGCATAGTGCCGCTTAAAAAAAACCAGTCCTAATTTTTCAATATCGTCGCGTAAACGCCTGGCATTAAATATTCTGATGTGACCACCTTCAACCTCACGGTAGGCATCACTCAATTGCCAGCAAAGCCACTCGGGGAAAAATCGTGGCACACTTGCGGCAAAGACTCCACCAGTCTTCAGCACCCTGACTATTTCCCCCAGCACGTCGCGATAGTTCGGTACATGCTCGAGAACTTCAGAACAAATCACTTTGTCAAAGGTTTCATTTTCAAAGGGCAAGTTTTTACCGTCGGCCACCGACAACTGCAAGGATCTGTTTTTTGTATTCGGTGTTTTAAACTCCTCGAACCGAGTCCTGACAGTTTTCAGATCGGAAAGATTCAAATCGACACCGACGGATTCAATATCTTCCAGCATAAACGCGGTCAGTGCATGACGCCCTTCGCCACAGCCTAAATCAAGAATGCGATCGTTGGCCTGCAATTGTAGGTAATCGAAGTTAATAGTTTGCATGGTGAAAAGTGTTACGCCTTTGACTCAGCTAACACATCTTCGTACAACTCAACCATATTGCCCGCTGCTACCTGCCAGCTAAATAATTTCTGGATCCGCGCTCTCCCTTTAATAGCTAAGTCCTGCCTCAACTGAGCAGCCCCACACAAAAGCTCTATGGCATCCGCAAGAGCATCAGAGTCGCGAGTCGGCACAATAATCCCTGCATCGCCCACCACTTCTGGCAAGGCCCCACCATCGGTGGAAATCAGTGGCACTCCACATGCCATAGCCTCTCCTGCCGGCAGGCCAAAACCCTCATAAATAGACGGTACGACAGCCATACTGGCCTGCGCATATAGATTTACCAGTTCTTCCGTTTCTATGCCGGACACAAAGGTTAAATCTTTACTAAGCCCCAGCTCACGAATAAGTTGCTCGGAGTCACCACCGGGTTTTAATTTCCCCAACACCACCAGGTGAATATCTGGAAACCTGTCTTTAAGTTTTGCTATCGCACGCAACAGATATTGCAGACCTTTTAGCGGCTGGTCGGCACTGGTCGTTGTCATTATTCGAAAAGGCACCGGCTCCACCCCTGGTAAGGGACGAAAAACTTCGGTATCTATACCGTTATGAACAACCTTAAGGCCCGCTTCAGAAATATTAAACGCAGCGGCAGTGTCCTTGCGGGATGTTTCTGACACCACTACTACATGCTCTAGTTCTGAAACGACTTTTTTCTGCATTCGAAGAAACGAATGCCAGCGCCTGATTAACAGGCGTTGCCACCAATGATCCGCATTCTCGAGTGCAATTTTTAGATCGCGGGTAATCGGGTGATGAATAGTAGTAATGAGTGGTATCGATTGCTTCTGTAATTCTAGCGTTCCGTAACATAAGGACTGGTTGTCATGGACGATATCGTAATCCGGCTGAACCTTTGCAAAGTATTCAACCAGGCGCCGACCAAAGGTATAGGGTTCTGAAAAGCCCCCCGACAACATACTGCACCACTCAAACAGATCTGTGTATGAAGCCAGGTGCTTTGGCCTCAGGGCGGTAATCACATTGTCCTCGGCATACAAATCCAAACTGGGTAGCCTGATAAGAGTCACCCGTTCATCCAGAGCGGGATAAGGCGGCCCCGAAATAACATCGACTATATGACCAGCCTCAACTAACGCCTTGCTCAAATATCGCAGGTAAACCCCCTGACCACCGCTAAAAGGATGACTTCGGTAACCCAACAAACAAATACGCAGCTGTCTATCCGCGCACGGAGAAACAACGGGCATAACACCTGGATCACTGACAAGAGTATTTAACATGCGGAGCTTTCCATCACTTCCACTACCATATTGTTATAGGTTTTTGGCCATACTGACTTCTGGTTTCACTACCTTTGCGTTCTAGTACACTGCGCCGTTCTAAAATATTTCTTTAGAACAGCTTTCGAGAGCACTTCTCTAGAATAGAAGCCACCATTCGATACACTGTGAGGTCTTGAATTAGATGCAGATCGGCGGCGGATTGTAAGGTTTTTTTACTTCAATGCAAACGGCTCTCTACCTACATCACCAAGCCACGGATATCGCTGAGCAAAGCAACTACCCAGGTCAGAAAGCGCCCGGCATCACCACCATTTACTGCACGGTGATCGTAGGAAAGCGAGAGCGGTAAGAGCTTACGAGGTTCAAACTCGCTGCCACTCCAGACGGGCTGAATAAGTGCCCTGGATACCCCGAGTATGGCGACTTCCGGCGTATTAACGATGGGAGTAAAACCACGGCCGCCGATGGCTCCCAGACTGGATATGGTAAAGCTCTCGCCCTGCATATCTTTAACCGCTAGCTTACCTACCCGCGCCTTGTCGGCAAGTTCTTTAATTTCTGCTGCCAGCTCCCAAATACCTTTTTTGTCTACATCACGGATAACCGGCACCATCAGACCTCGGGGCGTATCCACCGCCATACCGATATGATAATAATTTTTTTGGATGATATGTTCGCCATCACCATGAAGGGAACGATTAAGCACAGGATTTTCTGACAAAGCCGTAGCACAGACCTTGAACAGGAAAGGGACAGGTGTGACTTTAAGACCACGTTGTTCGCCTTCCGCTTTAAGTGACTCGCGAAAAGCTTCCAGCTCGGTAATGTCGGCATCATCAAACTGAGTGACGTGGGGCACGTTGAGCCAGTTTCGATGCATATTGCTGGCGACAAGCTTATCTATTTTGCTCATCGCCAAAGTTTCGATCGGCCCAAAGCGAGAAAAGTCGATATCGGATACTGGTGGAATACCCGCGCCACCAACTCCTTTCAGTCCGGCGCCTCCCGGTTTCGCAACCCGTTGTTTAACGAAGTTTTGCACATCTTCTTTAAGAATACGCTGCCGCGGCCCACTCCCAGACACCTGAGTTAAATCTATACCCAACTCTCGGGCCAGGCGACGCACATAAGGCCCGGCATAAATATCTGCAGAGCCGCCTGAAGTATTCTCTGTAACAAGCGCCGGAACAGGATCTTGTTCCAGGTTCGAAAGCTGCACCTGAGTAGTCGGACTATCGGGTTTAGAACCAGGTGGACTTGCTTCTATCACATTGGCAGATGATTTTAAATCTGGAGCTCTCTTAATAAGCGCGGCATCGCTCGGTGCTTCCTGCTTTTGTTCTGCTACGCTTAAATCTTCTACCCTAAGAGCAGGTGATACGCCTTCCGCCACCTCCATTTCCACCAGCGGAACACCTTCGGCTGCTATTTTATCGCCCTCGGAAACCAGTAGTTTTAAAACCTTTCCCGCGCAGGGCGCTGGCAATTCCATGGTCGCTTTTTCCGACTCGAGCACCACCAGGGTATCGTCGATTTCGACCTGATCACCAACGGCAATAGGAATTTCGATGACCTCAACTTCTTCTGCACCACCGAGATCAGGTACCCGAATAATTTCTACTGGCAAGTTATCGTTCCTTTTTGCTACCGTCGCATACCATTAAAATTCTTAAATTCAATACACAACAAATAGAACACATGTAGGCTAGGCGTAAAGTGGATCTACTTTTTCAGGGTCAATGCCCAGGGTTTTAATTGCTCCGCTCACTACCGAAGCATTCACTAAACCCTGCTTATAAAGTGCATGCAGGGCGGCAAGAACAATAAAATTACGGTCTACTTCAAAAAACTCTCGTAACCGGGCACGGGTATCACTGCGGCCAAAACCATCGGTACCAAGCGCGTAAAAATCAGCGGGGATAAACGCCCGCAACTGTTCAGCGAGAGACTTTACATAGTCAGTCGCGACAATCACCGGCCCCTGATGCCCCTCCAACAACTCAGTAATATAAGGGACGTGCTCTTCGACTTCGGGGTGCAGGCGATTCCAGCGTACTGCGGCCTGGCCATCGCGGGCCAACTCACCAATGCTGGTCACACTCCAGATATCGGTGCTCACCTTGAATTTCTCTTTCAAGATTTCTGCTGCTTCGCGCACCTCATTAAGAATAGCGCCCGCTCCCAGCAACTGAACTTTAAGTTTGGCTTTTTTTGCGCCCTCCTTAAATAAATACATACCTCGAACAATACCGTCTTCGGCCCCCTCTGGTAAGGCTGGATGCACATAGTTCTCGTTCATGGTGGTAACGTAGTAGAAGCAGTTTTCCTTATCTCCGTACATGCGCTTTAAACCATCCTGAATAATCACCGCCAGCTCATAACTGTAAGCGGGATCGTAACTGCGACAGTTAGGGATGGTGCCCGCAACCAAATGACTATGACCATCCTGGTGCTGTAAGCCCTCTCCATTAAGCGTAGTTCGGCCCGCAGTAGCGCCAATTAAGAAACCCCGCGCCTGCATATCACCCGCGGCCCAGGCCAAATCACCAATGCGCTGAAAACCAAACATAGAATAAAAAATATAAAACGGCACAACAGGACAATCGTAATTGCTATAAGCGGTGGCGAGGGCAATCCATGCGGACATGGCTCCCGCTTCGTTAATGCCCTCCTCAAGAATCTGGCCTTTTTTATCCTCTTTGTAATAGAGGATTTGGTCGGAATCGTGAGGCACGTATTTCTGCCCTGCGGAAGAATAAATACCGAGCTGGCGAAACATGCCTTCCATGCCAAAAGTACGCGCTTCGTCGGGCACAATGGGCGCGATGCGCTGACCTATATTTTCGTCCTTAACCAGGGTCGATAAAAGACGCACAAAAGCCATAGTGCTGGAAATAGAGCGCTTACCCGTACTTTCCAGTTGTTTACTAAAGGCACTTAAAGGCGGTATTTCGAGGGCGGCGAAGTCAGACTGTCGCGAGGGTAAGTACCCGCCCAGCTCTTCCCGTCGGCGACGCATATAGCTCAGCTCAGGGCTGTCTTCCGGCGGACGATAGTAGGGCACCTTGTCGAGATCTTCGTCGGGGATGGGCAGGCCAAAGCGATCGCGAAAATTCTTAAGACTTTCAATATCGAGCTTTTTCACTGAGTGGGTATCGTTGGCGGCCTCCCCAGATTCACCCATGCCATAACCTTTTACCGTCATCGCCAGAATAACCGTCGGTTTGCCGGTATTTTCTACTGCCTCTGCATAGGCCGCATAGACTTTGTAGGGATCGTGGCCACCTCGGTTAAGGTACATAATATCGTCGTCACTCAGATCGGATACCTGCTCCAGCAGTTCTGGATACTTGCCAAAAAAGTGCTCTCGGGTATACGCTCCACCGTTAAACTTGTAGTTTTGTAACTCGCCGTCACAGACTTCGTCCATTCGTTTTTGCATAAGTCCGCTGGTGTCTTTTTCAAACAGGGAATCCCAGAGACGTCCCCATACCACCTTAAGTACATTCCAGCCTGCGCCACGAAAGACACTCTCCAGCTCCTGAATTATTTTACCGTTACCTCTTACCGGCCCATCCAGGCGCTGGAGATTACAGTTGACCACAAAGGTCAGGTTTTCCAGATGCTCTCGCCCGGCCAGAGAAATAGCGCCCAGGGCTTCAGGCTCATCGCATTCCCCATCGCCCAGAAAAGCCCATACCTGACGATCACTCCGTGCCGCCAGCCCTCGAGCCGACAGGTAGCGCATAACGTGGGCCTGATAAATAGCCTGGATGGGCCCCAGGCCCATAGATACGGTAGGAAACTGCCAGTAGTCGGGCATCAGCCAGGGATGAGGATAAGAGGACAATCCTTCCCCATCGACCTCACGACGAAAATTATCCATCTGCTTCTCGCTCACCCGCCCTTCCAGGTAGGAACGAGCATAAATACCTGGCGAGCTATGGCCCTGAAAATAAATCAGGTCACCCAGATGCGACTTACTGCGTGCGCGGAAAAAGTAATTAAAACCAATATCGTAAAGTGTTGCAGCGGACGAAAATGTCGCAATATGCCCACCCAGGCCGTGATCATTTTTATTGGCACGCATCACCATGGCCATGGCATTCCATCGAATCAAGGACCGAATACGACGCTCCATAAACAAATCGCCAGGCATGCGTTTTTCACGGGTGACGTGAATGGTATTGCAAAATGGGGTAGTGACCGCTCCAGGCAGGGGAACACCAACAACTGAAGCTCGGTCAACCAGCTGTTTGAGCAAAAACCCAGCGCGCTCCGAACCCTGATAACGAATGACTGACTCCAGAGAGTACAGCCAGTCCTCTGTTTCATTGGGGTCGGTGTCTTCGACTTCTACTCCATATTCTTCCTGATGAAAACCTGCTGGGACGTGTTGTGCCTGGTGTTGATCTTCCTGAGGAAGCGCTTCGGGTTCAGTGGTCTCAGGTTTAACGAACTTGGTCATAATGATCCTCAAATACCATCCATCACAGCTTTTAAACAGGCAAAAATAATGTGTAAATTATCTACAAAATAGACCGAAATATACAGAGTATATTGGCTATATTCTTTAACTTAATCACATAATTATATGTTTTTAATGTATTAAGATAATATAGATTTTTTACTTTTTTAGCTATAAAGCAGGAT
>JAUUYV010000248.1 GCA_030590275.1 Porticoccaceae bacterium | reverse complement strand
GATTTTCCTACGGCGGGTATCATTAATGGCCGTGCTGGAATTGTGCTCGCTTATCGTACTGGCCGGGGTCGTATTTATGTGCGTGGTCGAGCTCTTGTAGAGCCTATGGAGAAAGGGGATCGCGAGCGAATCGTGATTACCGAAATCCCCTATCAACTCAATAAGACCCGTTTGTTGGAAAAAATTGCCGGATTGGTTAAAGAAAAGAAAATTGCAGGTATTTCCGAATTACGCGATGAGTCTGACAAGGATGGACTGCGGGTTGTGGTTGAACTCAAGCGCGGTGAAATGGGCGACGTGATATTGAATCAGCTCTACGCGCAAACGCAACTAGAAAGTGTATTCGGTATCAATGTTGTTGCCCTGGTCGATGGTCAGCCGAAGATCCTGAATCTTAAGCAGTTGATTGAGTTGTTCATCCGTCACCGTCGTGAGGTGGTCACTCGACGTACTGTATACCTCTTGCGTAAGGCCAGGGAACGAGGTCATGTGCTGGAAGGTTTGGCTATAGCTATTGCTAATATCGATAGCGTGATCGAGATGATTAAAGCTTCACCTAACCCAGTTGAGGCTCGAGAGCGTTTGATGACACAGGCCTGGGATGCTAGCGAGGTGTCACCCTTCCTGGAGGTTGCAGATGCATGTCGTCCCGATGATCTTGGTCCTGAGTATGGTCTTAGAGACGGTGTCTACCAGCTATCGGAAGCTCAGGCGCGCGCGATTCTGGATCTGCGCCTACATCGACTCACGGGAATGGAGCATGAAAAACTGCTTGATGAATACCGTGAAAAACTGGCCGAAATCACTGATTACCTCGATATTTTGGGTAACCCCGAACGGCTGAAGTCGGTCATTCGGGAAGAATTGTTAGAAGTAGATAAGGATTTTGGCGATGCACGCAGGACCGAAATCGTCGAGTCTAGGCAAGACCTGACGGTAGAAGATTTAATTCCTGAAGAAGATCGCGTAGTGACAGTGTCCCACGGGGGTTACGCTAAAAGCCAGCCGCTCGACGATTACCAGGCCCAAAGACGCGGTGGTACGGGTCGGTCTGCAACTGCTGTTAAAGACGAAGATTTTGTCGAGCACTTAATGGTAGCTAATACCCATGATTCCATTTTGTGCTTTACCAATGCGGGTAAAGTTTATTGGCTTAAGACTTTTCATATACCTATAGCGAGTCGTGCTGCCAGGGGAAGACCACTGGTCAATTTGTTGCCCCTGGACAAAGATGAACGGGTGACATCGATCCTGCCGATAAAAGAATACCGGGACGACCAATATATCTTTATGGCGACGGCAAATGGTACGGTTAAAAAGACGAATTTGTCCGCTTTTTCTCGACCCCGCAGCGTGGGTTTACGGGCGCTGGAGTTAGAGGAAGGGGATCACCTGGTTGGCACTGCGCTGACCAATGGAGGGCAGGATGTCATGTTGTTTTGTAGTACCGGCAAAGCCGTACGGTTTGACGAAAACGATGTGCGTGCCATGGGCCGTACCGCGAAGGGTGTGAGGGGTATTCGTCTGCCAGAGGGGGAAACCATGATCTCGCTGATTATTCCCGGAGCGGAAGAAAGTATTTTGACGGTCAGTGCGAGTGGCTATGGCAAGCGAACCGAACTGGATGACTTTCCCCTTCACAAGCGTGGGGGGCAGGGCGTTATTGCCATGCAGACCAGTGAGCGTAATGGTGCATTAGTGGGTGCAGTGCAGGTGACGGGAAATGATGAAATCATGTTGATTTCCGATCAGGGAACGCTGGTTCGTACTCGTGTTGAAGAAATTTCCGTGTTGGGCCGTAATACCCAGGGCGTGCGTGTTATCAAGGTTCGAGATAACGAACATCTAGTTGGCGTCGTCGCTGTCGGGGAGAGTAGTACGGAAGATGAAAACCTGGACGAAAACACCCCAAATCAAAGTCTAGACCAAGAGGGTGAGGATTGAAGTGGCTGACGACAAACGTCTGACAGAACTCCGCGAACAAATTGATTCTATCGATAGTCAATTGTTAGAGTTGATTTGTGGTCGAGCACGCTGTGCTCGGGAGGTGGCCGAGGTAAAAGGTGGGGGCGAGAATACGGTTTACTACCGACCGGAGCGAGAGGCCCAGGTGTTAAGGGCGGTAAAGTCTAATAACCCGGGGCCCTTAGCTGATGAGGAAATTGCTCGTCTATTTCGGGAGATTATGTCCGCTTGCCTGGCACTTGAAAACCCAATAACGGTGGCGTTTCTTGGGCCCGAAGGGACCTTTACTCAGGCCGCTGCCCTCAAGCATTTTGGGCATTCTGCAATCTCTGCTCCGCTAGCGGCTATCGACGAGGTGTTTCGCGAGGTGGCCTCCGGGGCGGCAAGTTACGGTGTTGTGCCGGTGGAAAACTCCACCGAGGGAGTTATCAACCATACCCTCGATAGTTTTCGCGAATCGACTCTAAATATTTGCGGCGAAGTAGAGCTGCGCATTCATCAGCACCTGTTAATTGGCCCGAATACTAAACCCGATAGCATTACCCGGGTGTACTCCCACCCCCAGTCCCTGGCTCAGTGTCGAAAATGGCTTGATGCTCATCTGCCCAACGTGGAACGGGTGCCTTTGAACAGTAATGCCGAAGCGGCTAAGCGAGTAACTGGCGAATGGAGTTCGGCGGCGATAGCGGGCGAAATGGCGCAGAGTCTCTATGGGCTGACTCCACTACACAGTAATATAGAAGACGAACCTGATAATGCGACCCGGTTTTTGATTATCGGTCGGGAAGCTGTAGCCCCCAGTGGTGATGACAAAACATCCATTATGGTTTCGGTTAAAAACCAGCCTGGGGCGTTATATGCACTGCTGGAACCGTTTCGAAAATATCAGATTGATCTGACACGGGTAGAGACCAGGCCGTCGAGAACCGCGACCTGGAGCTACGTGTTTTTTATCGACTTTGTTGGTCACAGTGAAGACGAGAAGGTGCGAGAGGCTCTCGAAGAAATTCGTCCTGCGGTGGCTGACTTACGCTTGCTGGGCTCTTATCCCAGAGCTGTGCTTTAGATTTCGTGGCAGCGAGCGTAGAGACATTGCCTGAGCCACGCCTGTTAATTGTGGGGCTTGGTCTTATCGGAGGTAGTCTTGCCCTGGCCGCTAGAGAAGGTGGCTTCTGCCGAGAGATTATTGGTTATTCGCGTAGTCCTCAGACCCTGGCCCAGGCCAGGAGCGCAAAGATAGTTGATCGCATTGAAGAAGATTTGCCGGCTGCCTTAGCACAGCTTGGTGCGGGCGATATTGTGGTGATCTGTGTGCCAACGCTGACTGTTCCCGATATCGTTAAAGTGATACAGGAAGTCACAGATCCGGAAGTTACCATTACCGATGTGGCAAGCGTTAAAGGCAGTGTGGTTGCCTGTGTGGAGGATGTTTATGGTTTGGTGCCGCCTCAATTTGTGCCAGGTCACCCCATAGCTGGTTCCGAAAAAAGTGGTATAGGTGCTGCTACAGCCGACCTATATCGGCACCATGAGGTCATTCTGACACCGCTGGAACAAACCGGGTCGGGACATGTGGACAGGGTGCGCGAACTGTGGCGATCCGCAGGGGCTATAGTGAGTGAGATGTCGCCAAAGATCCATGATGATGTGCTATCGGCGACTAGCCATTTGCCCCACCTGCTTGCTTATACGCTGGTAGATACGCTTGCAGATATGGAGGAAAACCGAGAAATATTTCGCTACGCGGCTGGTGGTTTCCGTGATTTTACTCGCATCGCCGGGAGCGATCCGGTGATGTGGAAGGACATTGCTCTAGCCAATGACCGAGCTATTGTCGGTGTGCTCGACCAGTTGAGCTTGCGCTTAGGTGCTGTGCGCAGCGCTATTGAGCAGGGCGACAGTGACTACCTTCTTGGTATCTTTACTCGTGCCCGCGAAGCCCGACGACATTTTCAGGTGATGCAGGATCATAAACCCTATATGAATT
>JAUUYV010000042.1 GCA_030590275.1 Porticoccaceae bacterium | reverse complement strand
GGTAGTCAGAAGGGCCAGTAACAATAGGCGGGACAAGAGTAATCCTGTAGGCTTGAGCTACAGGCTTTTTTCACCACCGAGCTGGAAGTGATTTGAGCAGAACAAACGCAGATAAAGCTTTGCAGCAGACCGATTATGTAGCCTGCCTATCCTGCGATTTAATGTTTGATGTTTCGGTGTTGGCGGATGGCGAAACGGCGCGCTGTTCGCGCTGTGGTGATTTCCTGACCATGTATCGCGCTGATGAACTCGATCGAATAATAGCCTTTAGCTCCGCGGCGCTTATCCTGCTTGGGCTCGCCTGTAGCTATCCTTTTATGTCCTTTAAATCCAGCGGGCTGGTAAGCACCATGACCCTGCCGCAGACCGCGCTAAACCTTTGGCACTACGGTATGCCCGGCGAGGCCTTATTGGTGGCTGCGTTTATTATCATTATTCCGGCACTGGTACTTATTTTAATGTTAGTACTGGCGATAGCGATGGCATCAGAGAGACATTACGGCTGGCTGCGCCCTGTAGGCAGGCTGATCTTTACCCTGCAAAGCTGGAGCATGGTTGATGTGTTTTTTATTGGCGTGTTGGTGAGCCTGGTGAAAATCGCCGGCATGGCAACGGTAATAATGGGGCTGTCTTTCTGGGCCTACGCGGTGTTTAGTGTGCTTTTCGTTTTATCAATCTCGGGGCTTGATCGTGCCCAGTGCTGGCATCGCATTGAGGTACTGAGTCAAGCATGAGCGATCTGCCGACGACCGCTGCTTCCCGAGGCCTCGCCTCCTGCCATCTCTGCCTTAAACTGGTGAGCGTTGGCTCACATACCTGTCCGCGCTGTGGTAGCGCCATACACCTGCGTAAATCCAATAGTCTGGAGCGGACCCTTGCGCTGCTGGTAACGGCCTCGATCCTGTACATACCTGCCAATTTACTACCCATTATGATTACCGATCAACTGGGCCAGCCAACCGAAAGCACCATTATTGGCGGTGTCGTACTGTTGATCAGTATGGATTCCATCGCGATAGCTGCGGTCATCTTTTTCGCCAGTGTAATGATTCCGGTGAGCAAGCTGGCGATGATGTATTACCTGTGTTGGAGCGTTCGACACGGCCCGCCTGATAGTATGCGTCAGCGCACGGTGTTATATCGGATCACCGAATTTGTCGGCAAGTGGTCGATGATCGATGTGTTCGTGGTAGCAATACTGGTGGCTTTGATTAATCTGGATAATTTGCTGGTCATCCGGCCCGGTATGGCGATGATTGCTTTTGGGGGGGTGGTGATCGTGTCGATGCTAGCAGCGGAAAGTTTTGACCCCAGGCTGATGTGGGACCAATGGGATAATAACAATGAGTGAGATGCAACCGTCGATAAGCAGTGGCAGAAAGTTTTCTGCAGTGTGGATTATCCCGCTGGTGGCGCTAGTGGTTGGAGCCTCAATAGTCATCCATTCCTTTATGACTGAAGGGCCAACCATCACCCTCGACTTTGAAACGGCAGAGGGTCTCGAAGCAGGCAAAACCAAAATAAAGCTGCTCGATGTCAAGGTCGGTCTGGTCGAGAGCGTATCAATAAAAAACGACATGTCTGGCGTGACAGTTAGCGTAAAACTGGATCGGAAGGCGCGGCACCTACTGGTTGAGGATACTCGCTTCTGGGTTGTACGTGCCCGTATCGGTGCCGGTGGCGTGACTGGCCTCGGGACTATATTGGCAGGCGCCTATATCGAGATGGCACCGGGTACAAGCCTTAAGGAGATGGGAAATTTTGTTGGCCTCGAAAGCCCTCCGCTTACACCCGCTGATGCGCCAGGACTACGCCTGACCCTGTTCAGCAAACGCGCCGGCTCGGTCAGTGCAGGCAACACGGTGCTTTACAATGGCTACGAAGTTGGGCGCGTAGAAGCCATGACCTTTGATACCGAACGACGCCAGGCGCGTTACGATATCTTTGTCGACGCCCCTTATCATGGGCTAATCGACAGTTCCACTCGCTTCTGGGATGCCAGTGGCATCTCATTTGAGGCATCCGCAGAAGGCGTAAAAATCCGTACCGGTTCGATGGACACCGTGTTACTCGGCGGTGTGGCTTTTGGTACTCCCTCAGGATTACCAGCTGGAGGCCCAGTGGAAAATGGCAGGGAATTTAAACTTTACGAATCCTATGATGACATTCTTAAAAACCCCTATCGTTATGGCCTGTACTACGTCGTTTCGTTCAGCCGGTCTTTGCGCGGACTGGTGCCGGGAGCACCAGTAGAATATCGCGGCATCCAGATTGGTCATGTAGTACGTATTTTGTTGAAAGAACTTGCAGCCCAGGGCCTGCAAGGAACAGGTGAAGCCATTCCGGTGTTGATTTATCTTGAGCCCGGGCGTCTCGAACTACCCGATAGCAAAGAGTCTATCACTGCACTCCAGCACTCTATTGAAACTGGCGTTAACCGTGGCCTGAGAGCAACCATGGTGACCGGCAACTTACTCACTGGTAAGCAGTTAATCAACATCGATTATTTCCCAGACACAGAAGTGGCCGAACTCGGTGAATTCGAGCAATACACCCTTATACCTTCCATTGAAACCGGTGTGGCGCGGCTGGAACAGCAAGTCAGTGCTTTTCTCGACAAGCTCAACTCATTACCACTTGAAGAAACTGTAGAAGAGGCGAAAGAGGTTCTGGGCGAGGCCAATGACGCCCTGGCCTCACTAAACACCGTGTTGAAAAGCGAGGAATTCCAAGCCTTACCAGACGAACTTTCCGCAGCGCTTCTGGACTTACGTGATGTGCTAGCGGGATTCTCAGCGGATTCTGAAATGGGTCAGGGCCTGGGCGCATCGGTCAATAAACTGAATGCCATGATGGAAGGTCTCGATGCCTTGATTAGAAAGCTGTCTATCAAGCCAAACGCTATTCTTTTCCCCACATCCCCTGAAGCAGACCCGGTACCAGAGGCTCATCCCCAATGAAGTATTTAGTATTTATAACACTATTGTTTAGCGTAGCCTGTACCAGCTCGGCACCAACTCTCCAGCAGTACCTGTTGCGAACTGATGCTTCCGCTCAGTACTCACTACAGAAGCAAACTGACGTGGTCGGAATTGGCGCGGTAACGGTGGCCTCTTACATAGACGACCTGGGACTGGTACTGGAAACCTCCGACGGTGAGGTGCGGGCAGCTCGTGATCATCAGTGGGCAGAGCCCTTAAGAGAAAGTGTGCGCACCTTTTTAGCCCGAGAAATCTCCGCGGGGGCCCATCAAATAATCCGCTCTCAACGCAGTGGTGAAACCGACTGGCAGCGCCGTATCGATATACGCATCGATGAGTTACACGGCACCGCAACTGGCGATGCCAGATTAGTCGCCTACTGGACAGTGTTTGACGTGACTGAACGTACAGTCCTTGCCGAGAACGGCTTTGTCGATACCGAAGCGCTCACTGGCGATGGCTACGAAGCGCTTGTCCGGGCACACAAGAAATTACTGAGTCGGTTGGCACTTGCTATCACTAAAAGTTTATAGACACTGGAAAGGTAGCCATGTAGGCTCCTGATAAAACAACAAAACAACAAAACAACAAAACAACAAAACAGCTATGTCATTCTTCCCACAGCTCCGTCCTATTTGAACTAAACAGCACCAGCATGAATCAATAAAGTTTTACTGACCATCCTACTAACTACTTAATTGACAAATAAACGAGATCAAAAATGAAATCAATAAGAAGCAGCATATTGACCCTAAGCCTGGTTGCGAGCTTTGTATTTGCTGGTACTGCCAGTGCGAATGACTGGCAGTTTGGAGTGAGCTTGGGACTTCAAGCCTTGAATATGGAAGGAGATATTGGACTTGGTACCCTCGCCGGCGGCTCGGTAGAGACTGATTTTGATCTGGATTATGACGATATCGATAATGCCATGGAAGATGCCTTTGGCCTGTCGGGATTCGCACAAAAGGGACAGGGGAAAATCAACTTTGCGTTTGGGGTCATGGAACTGGTTGGAGAGGCTGATAGTGACCTGCCTCTCCTCGGCACAAACCTGGCTTCAGAATTGAGTTGGAAAAAATCCGTCGCTGACGTAAATTTTGAATACTTATTTGAGAATTCACCCTTCAGTATGTATGCAGGCCTACGGTATACCGAACACGAGATAGACCTCGAAGTTACTCTCGGTATGCTGACTATCGGCCGGGAAATAGAGGAAGATTGGGTTGATTTCTATGTGGGCCTTGGTTATGCATTACCGATTGCCGAAAATATAGTATGGAGTACTAAAGTTGATGCTGGTGCTGGTGGTTCAGACGGGAGCTATACCGTAAAAACGGGTTTAAACTGGAGGTTTTGTGAGCAGTGGATAGCATCTTTTAACGGGAAATGGTATTCCGTCGATTTTGAGAACGGTAGTAAAGGAGATCCTGACTGGTATGTGTACAATGCCGAAGAGTTTGGCCTGGGTCTGGCTATTACCTATACCTGGTAAACTTTGTCGTTCGGAAAGCCGGCTTTAATTTTGCCGGCTTGCGAAATTACCGATGCTCCGATTCAATGGAGTTGTGTTGATATCTGCGATCCTTTGATAAAGGGCTGTGAACCCGAAATAGCACCAATGGCTTAAAAATACCAACTGTAGCCGAGTTTGATATTATTTTCCCGGTATGGGCCTTCTTTAAATACGCCCTCTATCCCTGGAGGCACCGACTGGCGCTCGTCCCGTGCAAAACAATACTGAGTACAACCGTCAATGTGGCGACCGTAGTAATGGTTTGGCCATGGGGTAGATTCACATTGATGACAATCACTGCAAAAACAATGCTCGCCAGGCCGAGAATGGGTTTGTCGATACCGAAGCGCTTGTGTAGGCGCACAAGAAATTACTGAGCAAGTTGGCCCTTGCGCCAAAACCTTACAAGTTATGATCAGTGGCATGATAAGTATTGCCCCCTACACTGGCCAACTAATGACGTGGCAGTGGATGGTGGATTACAACGAGGAACGGGGCCATGACCCATAGGGGAAAGTGCCCCTGAATTTTACATAAACGCCAGAAGGTCTAGTTTTGCACTGTCCACTTGACTGGCAAGCTTGCGACTGTGGACTGCTGCAGGAAAAATGGACTACCTCAAGTATTGGTTGAGCCATTACGCTGTTCTTGTCCACGGCTAGCAGAATCCGCAGCACAATAATATTAAAGCTAAGCAGCAACACCATATATAAACGAAGTTATACTGTTCAAACCAACCGAACCACCGCTTACTGGATAAATAGCTGAGGCTAAAATGAAACCAATAAAAAACTGTGTGTTAACCCTTGGACTGATTTCAGGCTGCCTATTTGCAGGCACTGCCAGTGCGGACGACTGGCAATTTGGGGTGACTTTGGGACTTCAGGCCTTGAATGTAGAAGGTGACGTTGGTATTGATACCCTCAGCGGCCCGGTAACGACTGACCTGGATCTGGATTACGATGATATCGATAATGCCATGGAAGATGCCTTTGGCCTGTCGGGGTTCGCACAAAAGGGCCAGGGCAAAATCAACTTTGCGTTTGGGGTGCTCGAACTGGTTGGGGATGTTCATAGCGACGGACCTATCATCGGCTCAAACCTGGATGCAGAGTTAAGTTTTAAGACATCCGCCGCTGATATTAATTTTGAATACTTATTTGAGAATTCGCCCTTCAGTGTCTATGCGGGCCTACGGTATACCGAACACGAGATAGACTTCGAACTTACTACCCTTATCCTAAGTATTGACCGGGAAATAGAGGAGGATTGGCTTGATTTCTATGTGGGGCTTGGTTACGCATTACCGATTGCCGAAAATATAGTATGGAGTACTAAAGTTGATGCTGGTGCTGGTGGTTCAGACGGGAGTTATACCGTGAAAACGGGTTTGAACTGGAAGTTTTGTGAACAGTGGATAGCATCTTTTAACGGCAAGTGGTATTCCGTTGATTTTGAACACGGTAGCGAAGGTGATTCGGACTGGTATTTGTACGATAACGAAGAGTTTGGTTTAGGCATGGCTATTACCTATACCTGGTAATTTTTGTTACTCAATAAAATGTAACCGTGTAAATAATCATGGGATAGCGCCACACGGTTTAATGCGGCGCTATTGTCTTGACAGGATCTGATACCGAAAAAATTCATATTCTCGACGCCCCGAGCGCTGGCTAATACCCATAACTCCAGCAGACCCACCTAGAACAGACTGATTCTCTGAATCAACCAGAAAGATGCAACGCTACCAATAGCGTACACAGGCACCTGGTAGCTCCATACTGGCCACGAAACTCTAATTTTTTTTAAGAATGTAATAACAACCAACACGCCCCCAACAAATAATAACTGACCAAGCTCTACACCGATATTAAACGACAACAGTGATAGCGGTATTTCGTTTTCTGGCAAGCCAATATCGCTCAAGGCACCTGCAAAACCAAAGCCGTGCAACAAACCAAAAATAAATGCCACTACCCAGGGGTATTGAGCCGTCAAACTGCTCTCCCCTCGATTTATTTTCGCCAGCTCACTTGCCAAAAACAAAATAGACAAAGCAATAACGGCCTCCACTGGTGGGCCAGGCACCCAAACAAAACCGAGAGTTACAGCGGCCAGTGTCATACTGTGTGCGATGGTAAATGAGGTAATAGTAGCTACTAGCTTCCGCCAGCCCACCACCATAAGCAATAAAACGAACACAAAGGTCAGATGATCAAACCCGGACAGAATATGATCAATACCCAGCACAAGGTAGTCCACAAAAACCTGCCAGGAAGTTTTATTGCCCACAATGGTTACCCGGGTTTGATTCGGGCGAGCAATCGCTGAAGTTTTACTACCATCCAACCAGTAAACCCGCACAAACACGTCGGTAATCGTTGCTTCTAGATCGACAAACCGAATGATACTGCCGGTAATATCACCCTGCGGCACTCGAACTACTCTTCGATGTAATTTTGAATCCGGCAAATTTCGAACGGAGGGTTTGCCAACGGTTTCCCACTGTTTAGGCAACAATAAGCTCGCTGGATGAGGCTTATTAAAATAGGTAGGTGCACGCCAACTAACTTCGTACTGATCACTGCTGAGTTGGCGTATTTCCAGCAAGCCAGGTTGCAATTCATGAGCGAAAACATTAATCGTAAAACTCAATAGCATTATTAATAGAGCTACTGCGACGCCTTGTATGTTTGCTTTTATCATCATTGGCTGACTACTCTGCTGAAACTTTGCCAATAGCGGCAGTCGCTTTAACAGAAGACTCTATAACAATCTGATAACGCTCGCGCATCGCCTGATACGCCTGATCTTTTTGCTCCAATCGACGTTGCGCGGTGTATTCACGTTCAAGTACTTTGCGAATTTCTGCAAGCGGCGGCAAATAGCTAGCGATATGTTCACTTACCTTAACCAGATGCAAGCCGTAACTGGAAATAACAGGGCCTGTCCAGTTATTGATACTCAATCGAGCAAGCTGATCGGCAACACCTTCGCCAAAATGATTATCGATAATTCGACCAGAGGCCTGGGAAAAATAGGGCTGTAATAAAGTAGCATCGCCTAGTACATCTGGATCTTCGCCATTTGCTACACGAAGCAAGAGAGCTTGTGCTACTGCTTGTGCGTCTTGATGCTTATCGGGGTTAATATAGATCTGCTGAAATGAAAACTGTGGGTCTGCTTGAAACTTATCGGGATTGTTCTCAAGATAACTCGTTAATGCTTCATCAGATATTGTATCGTCTGGTAATTCTTCTAAAAAATACTCTAGCTTCATACGCATTCGCTTACGTACTTGCGTATCATTTTGATCCAGCCCCATGGCTATGGCTTCTCGATAATAAACCTCATCGCGAATATGATTTTCAATTAACGCAGCTTGTTCTTTTGCTGTGGGCGGACGCAATTTGGTCAGTTTAAATTGAGCGGATAATTGCTCAATCATATTTTCAGACACCACTATGCGATCTGGCGTATCGTCTAACTGCCCTTGCTTAAAGTCGTAGAGCAGAAACAACAAAAAACCAATGATCAAAAAGTGAAAAAGCGGCTCTCCCAGGAGCCGCTTTATACTAAAGTGAATCACAAAAATACAAACAGCGTTTTAGGATTCGGGCGAATACCAGATAGGCGAAGTATAAGCACGCTCCTGGCCAATCAATTCAGCCTCTTTAGGGATTTTTGCACCCAGCCTGACCTTGTCATAAACAACCCAGCGAGGTGTAGGGATCTCTAACACTCTGACGTAATAAAAGGCAGATTCTTTGCTATCAAAATCAGGATCGGTCCACACCGTTGCTAATTGAGAGTCCCCAATGCTGTTGCTCCAGGTGGCTGTTTCCAGATCAACCGTATTTCCAACGGCCTCCTTACAGCGACCATTCCTGTCAATTTTCCGATCATCTGAAACGGCTATATCGTAGACCCTTTCATGAAGCTTACCCTTCTTATCCATCCAGCCTTTGATGATCTGAACTCTATCAAGGTTAGCGCTTTGTGAGTCACGCATTGCCTGCACCATAAAGCTGGGGGCCTTTTGACCATTAGATTTTTTAAGATCCCCGCCCATGGGAACACCTTTTGCGTAACCTCTGCTTGCAGAGTTATTGGCGTTCACATCATCTTCAGAAAAATCCCAGCCACCAAAAAAACGGACGGTCATACGTGGACCAGTAGTGGCATAGGTTTCCTTACGCTCCATGGCATCAAACAAAGCCGTACGAGTATTTTCATGGGCCCAAATGCCGGTATATCCAGATGCCACTAATGAATAACCTGGGTACGTACCCAGTTCAGTTTCCGCAAAAGGATGACTGACTCTATCGGCTGAAGGCTCCACACTGGTGGATTTACCAAAAAAGTTGTCTTCATCAGCCGTCGCTAAGGCCGTATGACTATCCGTAGCACCACCCACTCCGAATTTGTAAGGGTTAGTGCCAAATTTTTTCTCGAGTTTGAAACCGTTCTTCAACGCTTCGCGCGCGTATTCGCGTTGCAGCATGTCATCTGTTTTAAGTTCGGTGATATCAAGATTACCTACAGACCAGGTTTCATAGTCGG
>JAUUYV010000062.1 GCA_030590275.1 Porticoccaceae bacterium | reverse complement strand
TTGACTGGGAATTAAACCGACCGCTGGTATTGACGCAGGATCAGCTTTCAGAAGAAGGCTCTATATTGCTGGTGATAGAGCAGGGCGATACCTTATCGCAGCTGGTAAAAGACCTTGCAGATAAGGGGGTTTTGCCAAACTCTCTGGCCGTTAAACTGTTTGTGAAGGCCACTGGCCGTGGAAGCATTCGTGCAGGGGAGTATCGTCTGTACAAGGACGATACTCCCCTGGTTTTGCTCGATAAGCTCGAACGGGGAGAGGTGGTGGATTATCGCATCACCTTCCCGGAAGGCTGGACTTTACGAGAGTGGCTCGCTTTGTTAGCGGCGGAAACTCACATTGAACACGAGACAATAGAGTTGAGCGATAGTCAGATTGCCGAACGCCTGGGTATCGAATACGATAATCCCGAGGGATGGTTTTCGGCTAATACCTATTATTTTAGTGCTGGAAATAGTGACCTGGATATTCTGACTGAAGCCTACCAGCGCATGAAAGAGGTCCTCGCAAGGCAATGGCAGGAGAGGGCGGCAGGGCTGCCATATCAAAGTCCTTATGAAGCTCTCATCATGGCATCGATTATCGAACGGGAAACCGGGGTTGCCGAAGAGCGCGCGCAAATCGCAGGGGTGTTTGTGCGGCGTTTACAAAAGCCTATGCGCCTGCAAACTGACCCTACTGTTATCTACGGTTTGGGTGAACGCTATCGCGGTAATATTACCCGCAGCCATTTGCGTGAGGCGACGCCATACAATACCTACATCATCGATGGCCTGCCGCCAGGCCCCATCGCAAACCCCGGAGACGATGCAATTCGAGCGGCTCTGCATCCCGCCGCGGGCGATAGCCTGTACTTTGTTGCCAAAGGTGATGGCTATCACCAGTTTTCAGCGACGTTGGCTGAACATCAAAAGGCAGTGCAGCGATACCAGATAAATCGTAAACGTAGAACCTATCGCTCTTCTCCAGTAGAGAGGAAGAGCGGGGGTGAGATACAGGAAGCCAGTGGGGGTGTGCCGTGAGGGGAAAGTTTATTACCATCGAAGGCGGCGAAGGTGTAGGTAAAACGACCAATATCGAGGTGCTTGAAAAACGTTTACAGCATCATGGTATTGATTGTTGTGTCACCCGCGAACCCGGTGGTACTGAGTTGGGCGAATTAATTCGAGAATTACTGTTACAGCCTCAATCTGTGCCCCCGGATGCGATGACTGAGTTACTATTGATATTTGCTGCACGTGCTCAGCATATCGCTACCGTAATTGAGCCTCAACTGACCGCTGGAACCTGGGTGTTGTGCGATCGTTTTACCGATGCTACTTACGCTTATCAGGGCGGTGGACGAGGCTTAGACTTTGAACTTATTCAACAGTTAGAGCAATTGGTACAGGGCGAGCTGCGTCCCGATCTTACCTTCATCCTTGATATTGATCCCGAACAAGGACTAGCGAGGGTTAAGAAACGTGGTCCACTAGACCGCTTTGAGCAAGAGGAAATGGAGTTCTTTGAACGGGTGCGGGCGACCTATACACGGCGAGGGCAAGCGGATCCTGCACGTTGTCATATCGTAGATGCCGCGCGTGATTTACCCAAAGTGCAGGCTGAGGTCGCCGCTCTTATTGACCGATTTGTGTTGGGTTCAGATTAACCCAGGATTTTGTAATGATAATGGCGAGTGGTAATGGTAGAAAAGACGAGTGAGACGAGTGTGGAAGTGCCTGAGCCTTATCCCTGGCAGTTAGAGCAGTGGAAAATATTTGTGCGTCAGGTAGAGGCGGCCAGGTTGCCTCATGCGCTCCTGTTATCCGGAGAATCGGAAACCGGTAAGCTGGAATTCGCCCGAGCTGCAGCTGCCTATGTCCTGTGTCAGAAGCCGAGTTCTTTGAATTTTGACCGGGCCGCTACGGGAGCTTGCGGCCGATGTTCAAGCTGTTCCCTATATAGTGCGGGTAGCCATCCTGACCTCCTGTTACTTCGTCCGGAAGAGCCAGGTAAACAGTTACGAATTGATGCAATACGGGGCTTGAACGAGTTTTCTTCCATGCGCGCTCATCAGGGTGGTTGGAAAGTTGTGCTTATGGAGCCTGCTGAGGCCCTTAATATTAACGCTGCCAATGCTCTACTGAAAACGCTGGAGGAGCCGGGGCGAGATACTTTGCTCATTTTGGTTAGTCACCGTTCGGACAGTTTATTGGCTACCATCCGCAGTCGTTGTCAGGTCATTAACTTTGCGAGACCCGCCGAGGAGCTGGTCGCCCCATGGTTGCATGGGGCGCTGGATTACTGCCTCGAGGATTCCGAGGCGAACCTTCGTGTTCGAGAAGTGCTGACGCGTGCTGAACACCGGCCTTTGCGAGCTTTGCGTTACAGCGAAGAGCAGGCGGCGGCTAATATCGATGAATTCGAGCAGGTGATCGAAAAACTTGCCAACGGTGGGCTGTCACCCATTCAGGCGGCCGAGCTTTGCTACCAGCTAGAGTTTAATGAAGCCTTAAACTGGTTTACACGGATTCACCTCCAGCAATTGCGCGCTCAAATAAATAGTGGAAAGCGCCCCGTTCTGGGCTTATTAAGCTTTAATGATCGTTTGGCATGGGCGGCACGGCTTTTGTCCAGCCCCGCAAATCTAAATAAACAGCTGGTTTGGGAAGAGTTATTGATGGATTGGAAACGTGCGCTGGTCACTGTTAGTTAAATTGATAACTATGCTAATCTTGGCCTGCTTTTCCGTGCTTGAGTAGTGTTTATTTATCTCAACCGCATCTCAATCACATCCCAATCGGTGCTTACCGAAAGCAGGTAGCAAGTTATGAAGGCAATGGGTGGTAATCTTAGAAATGGTATCCTCAATGTATCCATTCTCGACACCAATGAACTGTACGCCTGTTTTATGCCTTTCGTAGACCGGGGTGGCCTGTTTCTTCGCACTAATAAGGAATACGCCATGGGTGAAGAAGTGTTTGTGGTACTAGAACTGATGGATGAGCCGGATAAGGTACCATTGACGGGTAAGATTGTGTGGCTAACGCCACTGGGTTGTGGTTCTCGGCCTCAGGGGATCGGAATCCAGTTCTCTGAAGAAAACCTTGAACTGTCGAGGAAGATAGAGGCTAGTTTGGCCGGTTTGCTCGACTCGGATCGTCCGACTCATACTTTGTAGTCGACGGTTAAATTACCCCTTTTAGTACGGTGCTGACCGATTCCCATTGTCACCTGGACCGGCTTGACCTTACCTCCTTTAATTATTCTCTAAACCAGCTACTTGCCGACGCCCGCTGCAAGGGAGTCGAGAGGTTTCTGGCGGTAGGTATTGATCTCGAGTCGTCTCGTCACTTAATTGAGCTGGCTCATAAACATAGCGATATTCTCGTTTCTGTCGGTGTTCACCCGCTACAGGAGGATGTGGGCTCCTCTGCGAGTGTGGATACTCTCCCCGATATAAATGCTTTGCTGGCGCTTGCGCAATCACCAAAGGTGGTGGCGATAGGAGAAACTGGCCTGGATTGCCATTACAGTGCTGAAACTCTCGATTGGCAACGGCAGAGTTTTGTGAGGCATGCTGAAGTATCGCGTCGTTGCGGGAAACCCTTAATCGTCCATACTCGGGAGGCTCGAACAGAAACGCTCGACATTATTCGTGACCATGCCGATCCCGATGTTGGCGGAGTGTTACACTGCTTTACCGAAGACTGGAACATGGCTAAGGCAGCCCTCGATTATAATTTTTACATCTCGTTTTCCGGGATCATTACGTTTCGTAATGCTGCTGAATTGCGTGAGGTCGTTAAAAAAATACCGCTCGACCGTTTACTTATAGAGACTGATTCTCCATGGCTAGCTCCGGTTCCTTACCGGGGAAAGCCCAACTTGCCCCAGTATGTGGTGGAAGTGGCACGCTGTGTTGCCGAGTTGAGAGGCCTGTCGGCACATGCGCTGGGTGATGTAGTCCGTGATAACTTTAATCGGCTTTTTAAAATCCACGGATAACTTAAAATCCACGGATAACTTAAAATCCACGGATAACTTAAAATTCACAGATAACTTAGGCTTAAGATAACTTAGATTCAACAGATAGCCGTAGTCTGTCCAGATCACACAGGTTTTTGACCAGGGGATACCCGCAACCGTGAAACAACAAGTGTCGGCGATGCTCGTTTTACAAGACGAGATTAACCAGCAAGTGCATCCGCAGTGGCGGACGCAGGACTTTGCCTGGTATCGGGCAATTTGGGTCGAATGTGCGGAGTTACTTGATCACTACGGTTGGAAATGGTGGAAGAAGCAAAACGTAGACATAGAGCAGGTAAAGCTTGAATTGGTCGATATCTGGCACTTTGGTTTAAGCATAGGGCTCACTGACGGTGCGAACGCGGAGCAAATTAGTGAAGCTGTCGAGCTAGGGCTAAGCGGCCCTGTCGGAGAGTTTAAAGCTGACCTGGAACAATTTACTCAGAACACGCTATCGACAAAGGAGTTTGATATTGTCGGCTTTGCCCGCTTGATGCAGAGTGTTGATCTCAGCTTTGATGAGCTTTACAGCCGTTACATAGGCAAGAATGTACTCAATCGATTTCGCCAGGATCACGGTTATCAAACTGGCGCCTATCAAAAGATCTGGGAGGGCCGTGAAGATAATGAGTGGCTGGTGGACTTGTGTCAGCAGCTAAGCGTGGATAGCGATTCATTTCAGCAAGATCTTTACCACGGTTTAAAAAGCCACTATCCGGGCTAGCTTATGTCCCAGGCACTACCTCCCAGGTCGTGTTAAAGCTATCGTGTGTTTAATTAATTTCCCGAAGGCGTGAAATCCCGGTCTCGATCCGTATAATTGTCCGCCTCTAGCCCGTGGGCTTTATTCTACCTAGACGGAGAAATACAGTGAAACCACCCGTACGTGTTGCCGTAACTGGCGCGGCTGGCCAGATCAGCTATTCCCTCTTGTTCCGAATTGCAGCCGGTGAAATGCTGGGCTCGGATCAGCCGGTAATTTTGCAAATGCTGGAAATAACCCCGGCGCTTGAAGCCCTAAAGGGAGCCGCTATGGAGTTAGATGACTGCGCATTCCCGCTGCTAGCGGGTCTGGTGCAGACCGATGATGCGAATGTGGCTTTCAAAGATGCAGACTATGCTTTATTGGTGGGAGCTCGACCCCGTGGCCCGGGAATGGAACGCAAAGACCTGCTCGAAGCCAATGCGGCGATCTTCTCTGCCCAGGGTAAAGCGATTAACGATAATGCCAGCCGAGAAATTAAAGTACTGGTGGTGGGGAATCCCGCTAACACTAATGCGCTTATCGCTCAGCGTAATGCCCCAGACATTAATCCCCGGCAATTTACCGCGATGACTCGCCTTGACCACAATCGCGCGATGACGCAAATTGCCCAGAAAACCGGTAAGACCATTAATGATGTGACTAATATGACCATCTGGGGTAATCATTCGGCTACCCAGTACCCCGACTTGCATCACGTCAAGGTAGGCGGACAAAGTGCGATAGACCTGATTGATCAGGCCTGGTACGAAAATGACTTTATTCCCACAGTGCAACAACGCGGTGCTGCCATCATTGAAGCGCGGGGTGCATCCAGTGCCGCTTCTGCTGCTAATGCTGCGATAGGCCATATGCGCACCTGGGCTCTGGGAACGAGCGAGGGCAACTGGACTAGCATGGGTATTTATAGTGACGGTAGTTATGACATTACCGAAGGCCTGATTTATTCCTTTCCCTGCGTATGCAAGAACGGTGACTGGGAGATTGTCTCGGGGCTTGACGTCAATGATTTCTCCAGAGGAAAAATGCAGGCATCAGAAACAGAATTGTGTGAAGAGCGTGATGCCGTGCAACACTTGTTGCCCTGATTATTGATCCTGATGGTGACGCTCAGTTGTACTTGCTAGTGATCATCTGCAAAGCCGTTTAAGGAGAACATGAATGGCCTTACCAAAAATTGGCAACCTGGCGCCTGCGTTCAAGTTGCAAAATCAACGCGATGAAACGGTATCTATCCGGGATTTTCGCGATAAAAAAAATGTGGTGCTCTATTTTTACCCCAAGGCGATGACGCCGGGTTGTACGGTTCAGGCCTGTGGGATTCGGGACTCTAAAAAAGAGTTTGCTAAGCTGGATACGGTAGTACTTGCAGTTAGCCCAGACGCAGTAGCTCGCCTGGGCAGGTTTGAAGAAAAGCAAAATTTGAACTTTGATCTGCTCTCGGATGAAGACCATGCCGTCGCTGAAAAATACGGTGTTTGGGATTTGAAGAAATTCATGGGCCGTGAATTTATGGGTATTTTGCGAACTACCTTTATTATTGGTAAAGATGGTCGTCTGAAGTTGGTCATCGACAAGGTCAAGACCAAAACGCACCACGAAGATGTGCAAAGCTGGATTAAGGAAAACCTGACCTGAGGTTTTTTTGTTAGTTGTCTTTCGTTGTTAACTTTTTACATGTTTATATGAGGTAATTCGATGTCATTATTTTTTCCATCAGCACTTGCCGCCCCAGCTGCAGCACCTGGGGAAGTAAGCCCCCTGGTTACCGTAGCTATGTTTGGCGGCCTGTTTATTTTTATGTACTTTGTTGTTATTCGTCCCCAGCAAAAGCGGCGTAAAGAGCAGGCTAGTTTAATGGACAGCCTGAATAAGGGCGATGAGGTGGTAACCTCTGCCGGTATTCTTGGCAAAATAAATAAGATAGAAGGGGCTTTTCTAATATTAGAGGTTTCCGATAAGGTCGAACTCAAATTTCAGAAGCAAGCTGTTCACGCCGTTCTTCCCAAGGGCACAATAAAGGCGATTGCCTGATCTTTCGCTGGGGCTGTGATTAAATAAAGAAATAAAAAAACACCATAAATGTGGTGCTAGTGATCCTGTCTCAGCCCGGGGAGCAGATGATTGTCATTCAAGCCTGTTTTTAGAGGAGAGTCGCGATGCTCACGGTAGACTTTCCTCCCCGCTTATCTTTGGCGCGAACTCCAACCCCGCTACAGTTTTTACCGCGGCTCAGTAGGGAGCTCGGTGGCCCTGATATTTGGGTCAAGAGAGATGATCTCACCGACTGTGCTGTCAGTGGTAACAAAATACGTAAACTGGAATTTACCCTGGCGCGGGCTCTCTCTGAGGGCTGCGATGTCCTGATAACCGCTGGAGGAGCTCAATCCAATCACTGTCGGGCTACCGCTATTCTCGGTGCACAGCTGGGTCTTAAGGTGCATTTAATATTGCGTCGAGAAGGGCGCGATGTGGGTTATCCGGAAGGTAATTTGTTGCTGAGTGAATTGGCCGGGGCGAAAGTTTCCCTGTATTCGAAAACAGAATATCAACAGGGCTTGCCTGGGCTATTCGATCATTGGACTGAGCACTATCGGAGGGAAGGCGGTAAACCCTGGTCTATCCCCGTGGGTGCCAGTGACGGCACAGGAGTCTGGGGATATATCAACGGTGCACGGGAGTTGAAGCAGGATTTTCAGGATGTCGGCATTAAGCCGACGGCGATCGTCCATGCTACTGGCTCTGGTGGCACTCAGGCGGGGCTCACCGCTGGTGCAGAGCTGTATCAATTGGACTGCCCGGTGATTGGCATGGCAGTTTGTGACAATGAGCGTTATTTCCTCGATAAGGTGAGAGCCGATTTGCGGCAGTGGCGTAGCCTATACGGGACTCAGATTGATGGGTGTGCTCCGGGGTTTGACGTAGAAAAACTAAATATTGTGGTTAACGATGATTATATTGGCCCCGGTTATGCCCGAGCCGGGGCGGAGGTCTTTGATACCATTAATTTGGCAGCTCGGACTGAGGGTTTAATATTTGATCCTGTGTATACCGGCAAAGGCTTTCATGGCCTGGTGGAGGAGATCCGTCAGGGGTATTTTAAGGATAATGATGACGTAGTTTTCATTCATACAGGCGGTATATTTGGTTTAATGGCTCAGGCCGACCTCCTCTACTCCTCCAGGTAGGAGTTTTACTTTAAATCGAATAAAAACAATATACTATATGGATTATTTAAAGCAATTTATTGATTTGATTAATGGCCCGCTTTGGGCTTATATCTTACCTCCCGCACTA
>JAUUYV010000272.1 GCA_030590275.1 Porticoccaceae bacterium | reverse complement strand
AAGGCGGTGCACCAGCTCCAGACGTTGCTCGTTGGGGCGCATGGCCCGCAGGGCCTCGATCACGCCAAGGTTGATACCGCTGCCACCGTGGACAGCGATGCCCGAGGGCTTGTTGAGCACCAGGCAAGATTTATGTTCAAACAAAATACTGTCGGCCAGCAGATCACGTAGGCTGCGTCCAGGTACCGCCTGTTGTCGCTCGGCCACCCGGATGGGCGGAAGCCGCACCACGTCGTCCTCCTGAAGCCGATACTGTGGCCCTATGCGACCCTTGTTGACTCGAACTTCGCCCTTGCGTAGCAAACGGTAAATACGTGACCGGGGGACACCTTTTAGCCGTGCCAGCAAGAAATTATCGATTCGCTGGCCAGCTTGATCCTCATCTATCTCCAGCAGTTGCACGGTGTTGTTTTTTTGCTCAGGCACTACAATATTTCCCCATCGGCTAAAGCTGGGCATTCTATCAATTAATAGGTGATTTATTCTGCTTATTGAATGACTTAGTGAAGTTTGTTATATTCCGCCGGTCGCCCAGGTGGGTGACAGTCAGCGTCAATGATCAATCGTCTTTTTGCGACAAATAAGGTCTGTTACAGGACTGTTGCAAGGTAGCTCATACCAGGACAGCCCAACCATCTGGTTGGAAGTTTATTGACGGGAATCGCCAAGTTTCATCTATCTTCTCCATCAAGTATCAGCTCCATCAAGTATCAACCGGAGAAGCATCTGAAACATCAGTAAAGCGATACAAAACATTCAGGTATCTGCAGCAACAAATTTTACTTTAATTGCAGATACTTTTTAGCCACCGCGTCAAGGGATGCGATCGCTACAGAAACTGGAACTTAATCGGAAGCTAGCTAGACATTAGCTAAACGTTAATTAAAAATTAACGACAGATAAAGCACAGATAGAGAACAGATTAAGAACAACAGCGTTAGTAAAAATGGCAACTTAGCCCCTGATAGCGTTGAACATGTATTTAAAGCCACAAGCTCTTAACCGCATGTTCTTAGCCACATGCCCTGAACCACAAGCTCGGGGCCATAAGTACAGGGCCAAAAATTCAAGGTCATAGTTATATTGAGAACGTACGTGTTAACTCAATAAAATATAAGGAAAAATAGAGCGAGAAGGCAACGAATCCCCCAAGCATAGAATGCCATAACAGGCTATCAATCTATGCTATTGGCAGGATTTCTCATCCTCCCCCCTCGATGATTGCTCCTTGTTATCTTTACCTTAAATGCCGAATACGCAACACTAACACCAACGCTACCTGTTATCTGTTTATCTTCCCGCCCAGTATTCTGTAGTGCCATCGCGACTTTTGTCCGATACATAACTGCAGGACTCACATGAAAAGAATGCTAATCAATGCCACCCAGCCCGAAGAGCTGAGGGTGGCCCTGGTCGATGGCCAAAAACTCTACGACCTCGATATCGAAAACCGTACCAGAGAACAAAAGAAAGCCAATATCTACAAGGGCAAAATCACCCGTGTAGAGCCTAGCCTCGAAGCCGCTTTTGTCGAATACGGTGCCGAGCGTCACGGCTTTTTACCCCTCAAAGAAATCTCTCGGGAATACTTCAGCAAAAAACCGTCGGAAGGCCAGGGTCGCCTGAAAATAAAAGATCTGGTTCGCGAAGGACTGGAAGTGATCGTCCAGGTCGAAAAAGAAGAACGCAGCAACAAAGGCGCGGCCCTCACGACGTTTATCAGCCTGGCTGGCCGCTACATGGTCTTAATGCCTAATAATCCGCGAGCCGGTGGTATTTCGAGGCGCATCGAGGGCGAGGAACGTACCGAGCTGCGCAGCGCCATGCGCGACCTTAACATTGCTGACGGCAGTGGCGTTATCGTCCGCACTGCGGGCATTGGTCGTTCCGCCGAGGAACTGCAATGGGATCTCGACTATCTCACCCAGCTTTGGCAAACCATTGAATCTGAGGCCAAGCAAGCGAAAGCGCCCCATTTTTTGTTTCAGGAAAGCAACGTCATTATTCGCGCCATTCGCGACTACCTGCGTCCTGACATCGGCGAAGTCATAGTCGATGGCAAAAACGTCTACGAACTGGCATCGGCCTTCATTCAGCAGGTCATGCCCAGCTACCATAGCCGGGTGCGCCACTATGAAGACCCTATCCCGCTGTTTAATCGCTATCAAATTGAAAACCAGATAGAAACCGCTTTCCAGCGAGAAGTGAAACTCCCGGCTGGTGGCTCCATTGTCATCGACATAACCGAAGCCATGGTTTCAATCGACATCAACTCGTCGCGGGCCACCAAAGGCAGTGATATTGAAGAAACGGCCTTTAAAACCAACCTTGAAGCCGCCGACGAAATTGCCCGACAACTGCGCTTACGTGATGTTGGTGGTCTTATCGTTATCGACTTTATCGATATGCTGGCAAATAAAAACCAGCGTGCGGTAGAAGACCGTATCCGCAAAGCCCTTGAGCTTGATCGCGCTCGGGTACAGGTTGGCCGTATCTCGCGTTTTGGCCTGCTCGAAATGTCCCGACAACGCCTGAGGCCATCTCTGGAAGAAATGACCTCCAAAGTATGTCCCCGCTGTAGCGGCCAGGGCACTATTCGTGGCACCCGCTCAATCGCATTAGCGATTTTGCGACTGGTCGAAGAAGAAGCACAAAAGGAAAGCAGCGCTGAAATCCGAGTCACCACACCGGTTCCCGTCGCCACCTTTTTGCTCAATGAAAAACGCTCTGAAATTATCGACATCGAGCAGCGCAACAAGCTTAAAGTGGTGGTGCTACCAAACCCAGAAATGGAGACACCCCATTATGAGGTTGAGCGCATTCGCGCCCAGGATGACGCCTCCAGCGAATACAGCTATGAGCTCACTAAAGCCACCCCAATAGAAGACAAGCTCGAGCTTATTCAGCCCAAAGCGGTACCAGCACCACCGGTACCAGCGGTTCAGAATGTACCAAATCAGGCCCCTGCTCCAGAGCCTAAACCAGCAGCTGAGGCAGCCCCTAAACCTGCGCAAAATAAGTCTGCGCCATCAGCAACAGACAAAGATAGCAAACCCGGTCTATTCACTCGTCTAAAAACCAGCCTTTTTGGTAGCGCTAAAGTCGAGACGCCAGCCGAACCAGAGCCCGCCAAAAAGCCGGACACTTCGAGCAAAAATGCCAGCTCACAAAACCGCCGCAATAACCAGCGATCGAGCCAGAGGAACAGTGATAGAAATAGATCGTCTGCGCGCCGTCGGCCTCGTCAAAATGATCAGCGTAACGACAAACGTAATGACGGTGATAGCAACAGAAACAACAATCGTGATAGCAATAAACAGGAAGAAACCGCCACTAACGCTACGCCAGCTTCTCAGGACAACACCCAGGATACTAAGCAACCTCAAACGCGAGCGCCGAAACCCGCCCAGCTACAAAAACGCTCCCACGAGCATAAAGCTGCACCTAAAAGAAAGCGTGATCGCAAACCGGTCCCCGAAGATGTCCTGAAGGCTGTGGCACCCATTGCTCCTGTAGAGAGCCCTGTAGAAAACCCGACAGAAACGCCTAAAGAAAGCTCTATAGATCAGAGTCAGGCCACAGATACCCAGGATACTCAGGGCACCGAAGCTGTAAACCCGGCACCGGTT
>JAUUYV010000063.1 GCA_030590275.1 Porticoccaceae bacterium | reverse complement strand
CGCCTGGCACTAAGGGGATTTCACTGTTTATCGTGCCCAAGCGGCTACCTGATGAAAACGGTGAAGCGGGTGAGGCAAACGGCGTCTCCTGTGGTTCTCTCGAGCATAAGATGGGCATTAACGCTAACGCCACCGCAGTGATAAATTTTGATGGGGCTAAAGGGTTTTTGTTGGGTGAAGCCAACCGAGGTCTTAATGCCATGTTCACCTTTATGAACGTGGCGCGTGTGGGTACGGCTATGCAGGGTATCTCGCACTCCGACCTGGCTTTGCAGGGAGCGGTGCGTTATGCCCGTGATCGCCTGCAGTCCCGTTCGCTATCCGGCCCCAAAAACCCAGATGGCCCCGCCGACCCTATTATTGTGCATCCAGATGTACGTCGCATGTTGCTGACCATCAAGGCTTTCTCCGAGGGTACACGGCTATTGATACAGTCTCTGGCCTACGAAATCGATATTTCCTCTCTAAGTGACGATGCTGAGGAACGTGAAGCGGCGGAAAATATGCTGGCGCTAATGACCCCCATAGCAAAGGCGGTCTGTACTGAACTGGGTTTTCAAAGCGCCAGTGAAGGAGTACAGGTCCTGGGTGGTCACGGCTATATTCGCGAGTGGGGCATGGAGCAAAACTTGCGTGATTCTCGAATTGCGATGATTTACGAAGGCACCAATGGCATCCAGTCACTCGACTTGCTCGGGCGTAAAGTCTTGGGTACAGAAGGTAAATTGCTCGAAGCTTTTATCAAACGGATAGCTGCATTCTGTGAAGAACAGGCGGAGAATGAGGCGATGAAAGGTTTTATTGGTCCTCTTTCAGAATTGATCGTCGAATGGGAAACCTTGACTCAGGGTATTGGTTTGCGAGCTTTGGGCAATGTTGAGGAAATGGGTGCAGCAGCATTCGATTACATGATGTACTCGGGTTATATTTGCCTGGCCTATATGTGGGCAAGAGCAGCGGTGGTGGCTCAGGCAGCATTAGCCGAGGGTACCTCGGAAACCGGGTTTTACCAGGCCAAGGTGCAGACGGCGGAGTTCTATTACGCCAAAATACTACCTCGCACTCGCTCGTTGGTGGCGACTATTGAAACCGGTTCTGAAACGCTGATGGCGATGGGCGAAGCTGAGTTTTTAATTGAATAAATTAGCTCAATAGTTGGCGAATTAAAGGTTCGCAACGGCTCTATTTCGAGAAGTTTGGTAATAAAACTCATCGAACACGTAGTTTAATTTCCCAGTAGGAGTAAATGAAAACTAATGGAAACAAAACCCCAACTTTCCGATGAAGATACGGCACGGGTAGAGGAATATCTGTCTTCTCCCATTCATCGGGTAAAACGCAAGCCATTCCGTTTTTTTGTGCTGCTGGCGGTTTGCTGGGCAGTGGTGGCGGCGCTTGGCGGTTTCTCCTATTTCTACGCCAAGATGATGGGGTTTTTATAGCTCTTCATCGGTGAACTGATATCTAAACTGCCGCTCTATCCCCAGGGTTTACTGGCCTGTCCACATTATCTGTTATCTGATAGCTTGAATCTGATCCTTACGGTCTGAATGCAGTCCGCCCAGCCCATCTGGGCTCAGGAGGGATGGGCTCAGGTAGGATGCGCTCAGATTTGGATAGGATCCGGGTTGGACGCGGTCGCTGACCCTGAGTAAAATCGCCAGGCTTAATACATACACCCCTTTGTCCTACTGCTTCTCTGGTTGTAAAACGCTGAAGTCGCATCATGGTCGGGCCTGGAGATAAACGAGCCAAGTTATGAGTACACAAGAGAATTATCCTGAAATCCGCGAGGCGGTTGCTAAACTGTGTAGCCAGTTCCCGGGCGAATACTGGCGTAAGCTGGACGATACCCATACTTATCCCACCGAATTTGTGCAGGCGCTGACCGACGCCGGTTTTTTATCCGTGTTGATCCCCGAAGAATACGGTGGTGCTGGGCTGCCTATCGAAGCCGGTTGCGTAATATTGGAGGAAATTCAACGTAGTGGCTGTAACGCCGGAGCCTGTCATGCACAAATGTACACTATGGGTACCTTGTTGCGGCACGGTAATGAGGATCAAAAAAACCGCTATTTGCCCGGTATTGCCGAGGGGTTATTGCGCTTACAGGCATTTGGCGTGACCGAGCCGACCAGCGGCACCGATACCACACGCATTCGTACCCGTGCTGAACGCGATGGTGACGATTACATTATTAACGGGCAAAAGGTGTTTATTTCCCGTACTGAACACTCCGACCTGATGGTCTTGCTGGTGCGCACTACGCCCCGCGAAGATTGCAAAAAGAAATCCGATGGTATGTCGGTATTTCTTGTGGATATGCGTGAGGCCGTGGGTAATGGTCTGACCATTAACCCCATTAAAGTGATGATCAATCACTCTACCACCGAGTTGTTTTTCGACAACTTACGAGTACCGGCAGCAAACCGCCTGGGGGAAGAGGGTAAGGGTTTTAAATATATTCTCGATGGCATGAATGCCGAGCGTATCCTGATTGCCAGTGAATGCATCGGCGATGCACGCTTTTTTGTGGAGCGAGCCAGCGCTTACGCCTGTGAACGAGAAGTATTTGGTCGGCCTATTGGGCAGAACCAGGGTATTCAGTTTCCTATTGCCCGCGCACATATTGAGTGCGAGGCTGCGGCATTGATGGTTTACAACGCGGCTCGTTTATTCGACGAAGGTAAGCCCTGTGGTTCCGAAGCCAATATGAGCAAGATGATAGCTTCCGAGGCGGCCTGGCATGCAGCTGATACCTGTCTGCAAACTCACGGCGGCTTTGGTTACACTCAGGAATATGACATCGAACGTAAATTCCGCGAGACCCGGCTTTATCAAACCGCGCCTATTTCGACCAATCTGATTTTATCCCACGTAGCGATTCACGAGTTGGGGATGCCTAAATCTTTTTAGCATGGGCCGGATGTTGATTTCCCTTTAGCGGATAGCAATTTACCAGGCGCATTGATAAATAACGATATAAATTATGAGCGACACTGATACAGATATGGATATAAATATAGACCACTTGAAGGAGTGGGAAGGTAAGCAGGAAAGTCATGAAGATGTCATTTCTCTCGTCACCGCCCGGGCCATGGCCGCCACCCTCGATTGGGATCAGGTGCCAGAAACCGGCGAGACCTTAGCCAAGCCCTGGCACTGGTTGCACTTTTTGCCCAGCGCCCGGCAGTCCGACATCAGTCACGATGGCCATCCTAAAAGAGGCGGATTTTTGCCGCCAGTACCGCTACCTCGGCGCATGTGGGCTTCCGGTAAAGTAAACTTTGTGTCCAACTTGCACATTGGCGACAGCGTTAAAAAAGTTAGCACGGTAAAGAATGTTACCCACAAGCAGGGCGGTAGCGGTAATCTGGTATTTGTCACCGTTGGCCACGAGATTTATAGCGGCGACACGCTGGCGATCAGCGAGGATCAAAATCTCGTCTATCGGGAAGATCCCGATCCTAATGCGCCACCGCCAAAACCTCCTCTTCCTAAACCAAAGGGGCCACCAGCAGAAGCGGAGTTCAGCCGCGAAGTTTTGCCCGACCCGGTCTTACTGTTTCGCTTCTCTGCCCTAACCTTTAATAGTCATCGCATTCACTATGACCGTGATTACGCCATCAATGAAGAAGGTTACGCAGGACTGGTAGTACAGGGCCCCTTGAGTGCAAGCCTGTTGCTGGATCTGGTGCGTTCAGAATTACCCGATGCCACTATCAAACACTACGATTACCGTGCCGTGCGTCCCTTGATCGATGGCAATCCTTTTCAAATACAGGGCTGTCGCAGTGATGATGGCCTAACGTTATGGGTGGTCGATCATCAAGGCGCAATGACCATGCAAGCTACGCTGACCTTAGACACTTAACAGGAGTTTAGTTCGTGAGTAAAAAGCAACTACCTCTGTGGCGCTCCTCATTGTTTGTGCCCGCTAATGTCGAGAAGTTTGTTGATAAGGCCCATACCCGTGGTGCCGATGCCATTATTCTCGATCTTGAAGACAGCGTGATTTTGAGCGAGAAAGACAGTGCTCGCGCTGCCGTACCCGGTGCCGCCAAAAAAATTGCCGGCCACGGTCTCGACGTGCTGGTGCGCATCAACCGACCCTGGCGGCTAGCGGTTCGCGATTTAGAGGCCAGTGTCTGCGAGCATGTGCATACCATAGCGGTGCCTAAAGTCATGAGTGGCGATCACATCATTTTTATTGATGAAACCATCAGTGAAATTGAAATCGATAAAGGTTTGCCGCTGGGACACACTAAAGTGCTTGCTTTTGTGGAGGGCTTAGACGGCCTCAGCGATATTTATAATATCGCCAAAGCTTCTGAGCGTTTGATGGGGCTATTTTTGGGCGCGGAAGATTTTTCCTCCGAAGTCGGTATGCAGCCCACCGCTGAAGGGCTGTTCTGGGCGAATCAGCAAGTGATATTTGCGGCTCGTAAAGCGGGGATTTCTCCCCTGGGTTTTGTCGGTTCCATTGCCGATTATTCCGATCTCGATGCCTTTCGAGAAAAAATTCGCCAGGCCCGTGCGCTGGGTTTTGTTGGTGCTCTGGGCATCCATCCCAGCCAGGTCGGCATCATGAACGAAGAGTTTGTGCCGACCGCAGAAGAGATTGAGCACGCTCAAGGGCTGCTGGAAACCTATCAGCAGGCCCTGGCTGAAGGTCGTGGTGCAGCGGAGTACAAAGGCAAAATGATTGATGCGCCGGTGGTGGCGCGGGCCGAAGAAGTGCTGCGCTTGAGCGAGGCATTTGCCTGAGAACTCTTTGCCTAAAAGCTTAAGCCTGCCAAATTTTAATTCAAACTTTAACTTTCAATTTCAAACAAGGATACACCCATGAGCGATCCCGTTCTTTATAAACAGCAAGGTCGTATTGCCATTATCACCCTTAACCAACCCGATACCCGCAATGCACTTTCCGATAAATTGGTGCCCTGTTTGGTCGAGCTACTAAAGCGCGCTAATGACGATACCGGCGTGAGCTGCGTGATTCTTACTGGCGAAGGTAAGAGCTTTTCTTCCGGTGGTAATTTAAAAGAAATCCGCGCCATGACCCAGGAGAAAAACCTCTCCACCCATGATTTGCGTAACTGGTACATCGATATGATCCAGCAGATACCGCGTACCATGGCAGAACTTACCGTGCCAGTGATTGCGGCGGTAAACGGTCACGCGATTGGCGCGGGCTGTGACTTGACCATGATGTGCGACATTCGTATCGCCTCCGAAAAAGCCCTGTTTGCCGAGAGCTTTATGCGTGTGGGTTTGATCCCAGGCGATGGTGGAGCCTGGTTTTTACCCAGAGTAATTGGTTTGTCCCGCGCCTGTGAAATGAGCTATACCTGTGACATGATCGATGCACAAAAAGCTGACAAGTGGGGCATGGTGTCCGATGTCGTTGCTCCAGAAGCATTAATGGATACCGCCATGGCCATGGCGGAAAAAATTGTTGCTCATCCTCCTCTGGGGGTGCGTTACGCCAAAAAATTACTGATCCAGTCTCAGGAAATGCCGTTGAACGCAGCACTGGAAATGGCGGCAGGTATGCAGGCTACCCTACAAAACACAGAAGACCACCTTGAGGCGATTGATGCGGCTCTCGAAAAACGCGATGCAGTATTTAAAGGCGCCTAATGACCAGGCATTTAACTATCGTTCAAAGGGTTTGAGAGAAAACGGCTGATAAAATGAAAGAAGTAGAGATTTCAAAGGAGCCCGTTGAGCTGTATAAGATTCTCAAATTCGAAGGCATGGTGGCTAGCGGAGGTGAAGCTAAGACCGCTATCGCGGAAGGGCGGGTGTTAGTGAATGGAGAGGTAGAACTCAGAAAACGAAAAAAAATTGTTTCTGGTGATGTCATAGAGTTTGGCGAAGACACGCTTCGCATAAAGCTAAAATAAAAACATTGTAGCTTGGCAGTTGGTAACGTTGTTGTTTGTTGGGGTTGCCTAACCTGGCCCGATTGTATTTCGTCGGTTTCGCTTGAACAACGTGTTATGAGTAAGAATATGGATTATGCAGCGCATTTAAAAAAACTAAGAGATACCGCTGTTTTTCAAGTTGGCGAGAGCTGCTCCGGATCTGTAGACGTATTCTTATGAGCAGTTTTTACGTTGCTACCTGATTGAATCCTGCTTTTTTCCAGCATAGCAAGTCAGGTTATTTTTGAAAAATAGAGAGGATCTATAGAAAGCTGTTAAGTGCATGAATAGGGGGGTATATGGAGGAAAAATCAAACTTTATTACAGTATTAGCCTGGATATTTATTATTGGCGGAGGATTCACCACGCTTACATCCATCATGCAAGTAATAATGGTTAATCTCATGTTTTCAAACAATGAAGCACAAATGTTTCGTCAGCATGTCCCGGGTGAGTCAGGATTTATGTTTCAGAACCTCCATTTATTCGTATATATGTTTCCCCTTGTAAGTATCGCTACATTGGTTTCTGCAGTTGGTCTCCTAAAACGTGAAAATTGGGGGCGTTTTTTATTTATGGGCATAATGGTTTTTGGCATATTCTGGATATTGGCTGGTGTAGATATGCAATCCGCGATGTTCAACAGTTTACCCGCTGGAGCTCCCGGAGATGGTTTTAGTGACTATCAAACCATACAGAAGCTGGTCAGAGGTTTTAGTTTAATTATCAGTACTATAATGTGTGTTATTTTTTTGTGGATTATCAAAAAATTAATGTCACAGGAGATAGTTCAGGAATTCGCGATTGATTAGCCACTCCGCCCGGACTAGTGGGGTGTTCTCTTTTGCTCATTATTATTCTTCGGCAGAAAGCGACTGGATGTATTCATTGTGCTTTAGAATGGAGTCTTTAGAGTGAGCTTCCATTAGCATGATGCAAAGAAACAGAAACGCTACGGAAAAGGAAACACCCATCAAAAATTCGCGCTCCATGAGTATAGCCAGTAATGACAGGACTACAATCACCGAGAATACTGCCTGATAAACAGGATATCCCCGCACGACTTTTTGCATCCGCTCCTTTTCAACTTGAATAAGAGCGGATTGGTCTTTTTCATACATCGCAAGCAGGTCGGCCTGTGTTTTATCGCAAAACCACTGGTATTGGATACCACCGGCCAGGATCAATAAGCCACAGCTCAGAGCCCCGACCTTAAACCCCTGCCACGCCTTGGCCTGATATTCACAGGATGTTTCTCCTATGATAGAACGACCGATGATCGAGAACGTACTTCCTTCGCGGATACGATCATATTATAGAAACTAAACAATATTCCGTGAGTTACGCTTACCAAAAAATAATCAAGAGTAAGGGGGCTGCCAATTTACAGAAATAAAGCGCGGAATAGCGAGGGGTTAATGGTAAGCGGTGAGCTGAACGAAAGGTGGCTCAGAGACGATAGCTGCTGGTTAATCCTGACCTAAGATCGTTCGTTGTCCGGGCATCGAGTAGACGGAGATTTCTTTCTCTAGGTCGGCTGCCGGAAGTTCATCCTGAAGCTGATTTTGCATCATTCAATACGGTTTTTAACACTATTGCCAGCGGCACGGGTCAGTCTTTTTACATATCGTGTCAATTTTTATGTTCTCTATATTTTATGTGAACTGAATAAGGTCTAATAAATTATAAAAATAATAGTGCTTAAGCTGAGACAATATGTCGCAGTCTTCTATTTTTGAAAAATATTAGTGATTTAGAGCCTGTGGCATTTTGTCGCATAGGGAGTTTTATGTTTTATATTATTTGCCTTATAAGCAAGCTGTTGTCACACAATTATCTGTTGTTTAATCCTATGATATTTAAACGAATAGTGGCTTGTAGTTTGATTACGAATATTTTGTTGCTTTCAAAGTAAAAGTACTCTGTCACTTTTTGCATCATCAGTGTCATTTTCGGGGCATTGTTGTTTTTCCTGTTTGCCACTAGATTCGTTAATAAGAGTTGATTAAAAAATCAGTTCTTTTAATTTTTGGCCTCAGGGGAAAGATATGAATATACATCAAAATAAAGTTATCGATTCTGCTGT
>JAUUYV010000093.1 GCA_030590275.1 Porticoccaceae bacterium | reverse complement strand
TGGAGGTGCCCAGCCACCGGGAAAGCACTCTTCCAGAAAGCCTGTGGTCAGGGCTTTATTGCTAAATTCATCTCGGCTTAGAATGTCCGCGATAAAGGGCAGGTTGGTGCCTGGCCCGGCGATATGAAATTGATTAACAGCCTCAAGCAATTGCGCTCGGGCTTGTTCTCGATTGTGTCCGTTTGCGATGACCTTGGCGATCATCGAATCGTAGTAGGGAGTGATTTCTGATCCTTCCTGAACCGCGCTATCGACACGTATGGCCTTACCCGTGGGTTCTGTGTAGGAAGTGATAAGCCCGGTTTGTGGTTGATAGTTCTCGGCGGGATCTTCGGCATTGATACGGGCTTCAATGGCCCAGCCGTGGCGGGAGATTTCCGTTTGCGAAAGAGGCAGGGCTTCGCCAGCGGCGATGCGAATTTGCCACTCCACCAGATCGAGGCCAGTAATGTACTCCGTCACCGGGTGTTCCACCTGAAGTCGGGTATTCATCTCCAGGAAGTAAATTTCTCCGCTATCGTTGTCCAGTAAAAACTCTACGGTGCCAAGGGAGTCATAGTTGATGGCCTTAGCTAGAGTAATCGCACTGCTATAGAGCGCTTCGCGCTGACTATCGTTGATAAATGCAGCAGGAGCCTCCTCGACAACTTTTTGATGATTGCGCTGTATCGAGCATTCCCGTTCGTATAAATGTATCGTCGCGCCCTGTTTATCTCCGGCGATCTGTACTTCGATATGGCGCGGAGCGGTGATTAGTTTTTCCAGCAGCATGGCGTCGTCGCCAAAGCCGGCGAGGGCTTCCTGTTTTGCTCCTTTTAGAGCTTCCATAAACTGATCGGAATTATCGACTCGCCGCATACCTTTGCCACCGCCGCCTGCGCTAGCCTTGATCATCAGTGGGTAACCAAGCTTATCGGCTTCTTTCGCCAATAAGGCTTCTTGCTGATCGTCCTTATTTTTACTGGAATGGTAGCCGGGTATAACCGGCACTCCCGCTTTCTCAGCGATGCGTTTGGCTTCGAGTTTCGAACCCATCAGGCGAATGGCTTCTCGACCTGGGCCGACAAAAATAATACCTTCCCGCTCACACAGAGCTATCAGCGCTTCACTCTCTGATAAAAAACCATAGCCGGGATGAATGGCATCCACCTTCGCCCGTTTAGCGGCGGTAATAATGGCCTCTGCATTGAGATAAGAAGAGCTGCTATCTGCCGGGCCAATGCAGTAGGCCTCGCTGGCCAGAGCAACGTGGGGTGCATGGCAGTCAGCTTCTGAATACACTGCTACCGCACGAATATTGAGGCGGCGACAGGTACCAATAATGCGCGCTGCGATTTCGCCGCGATTGGCGATGAGTAAAGATTTAATCATGGAATAATTTGTTGCTCGTTAATCTGCATAAAAAAGTTGGGAGTAAAAAAATAAGCCTTATTCAAATACCTGGCCTTAATGGCTACAGCCCTGTCTACATTCTATAGACCGGGGAGGGACCAGTTTTAGGTTCCTGGGTGCTGGCCACGGCCAGGCATAGTCCCATCACATCGCGGGTCTGGGCGGGTTCAATAATACCGTCGTCCCATAATCGAGAAGTCGCGTAATAGGGGTCACTTTGTTCTCCGTACTGGGCGCGGACGCCATCTTCGATTTCCTGTAACTCTTCGGGGCTCGCCTCGCCATGTTTAATGCTGCTGCGTCGGAGCTCGAGCATCACATTGCTGGCGATATCCGCGCTCATGGTGGCGCAGCTGGCGGAGGGCCAGGCAAACAGGAAGTCTGGCGAAAACCCACGTCCGGCCATGCCGTAGTTTCCGGCACCGTAGGAACCGCCGATAATGATAGAAAACTTAGGCACCCGCGCATTGGCCTGGGCATACACCATTTTGGCACTGTTTTTGGCGATACCGCCTCGCTCGGCGTCTACGCCCACCATATACCCGGTGATGTTGTGTAAAAACAACAATGGCGTATTGCGCTGGTTGCACAATTCAATAAAGTGCGCGCCTTTTAAGGCAGACTCTGAAAATAATGCCCCATTGTTGCCGATAATGCCTATGGGGTAGCCGTGGATATGCGCGGTGCCACAGACCAGAGTTTCACCATAGAGCGGTTTGAATTCGTGAAAGTCTGAATCGTCGACGATGCGGGCGATAATTTCCCTTACGTCGTAGGGGATTTTTGGGTCGGCGCTGACTACGCCGGGTAACTCCTCTGGCTTATAGCGGGGGGCTTTGGTGGGGCGGGTATCAGTATGGCAGCTTTTGGGCCAATTGAGTTTGCCGATAATTTCACGTAAGCGCGCCAGCGCCTGTGCTTCGTCCTCGACCAGATAATCACTGACACCGGAGACTTTGCTGTGCATTTCGGCACCGCCCAGGGTTTCTCCGTCAATGTCTTCGTTGATGGCTACTTTTACAATGGAGGGACCGCCCAGATGGATGCGGGCATTACCCTTAACCATAATTACTTCGTCGGACAGGGCAGGGATATAAGCGCCACCGGCGGTACAGCCCCCAAATACTGCCGAGAGTTGAGGCAGCCCCTGTTGTGACATCCGGCATTGTTGATAAAAGGTCTTGCCAAAGTGCTCCTTATCGGGAAATACGCGGTCCTGTTCTGGCAGATAAGCTCCGCCGCAGTCGACGAGGTAAATACAGGGTAATCGGTATTGCTGAGCGATTTCCTGTGCGCGGATATGTTTTTTCACTGTTTCGTGAAAAAACGATCCACCCTTCACCGTGGCATCGTTGGCGATGATCATGCAATGGATACCGCAGATTTGCCCGATACCCGTAACGACGCCTGCGGATGGCACTTCGTTTTTATACTGGCCGTAGGCCGCTAGCGGGGATAATTCGAGGAAGGGCGTGTGGGCATCAATCAGTCGATCGATGCGCTCCCGTGCCAGTAGTTTGCCTCGCTCGCGGTGTCGAACAATGAGTTTTTCGCGAATGCCCGTGGCGGCTTCCAGCAGGCGAGTGCGGAGTTGTTCCGTCAAGCCATTGTAATGTTCAGTATTAGCCTTGAACTCGGGCGAACGGGGGTTAATCGTAGATTGAATACGACTCATGGTGATCTCTAAACGGATGATAGGGCGGGTTTGTTGTGGGCAGTACCGTTTTCCGGCCTGCCTCACGGCTAGCCGCTACGCTAGCAAATTGCTCGAATCGAAGCAATGAAGGCGAAAGCACTAAGATTTTCTGATAACTTGAAAGCTTGCGTTAAACTTGCGGTTCGAGCGCTAGTTTCGCTGCAATATCATCCTCATACAGGAAAATGCTAAATGCCCGGTCAGGCAAACCCTACCATTATTGACATAGAAGCGTCGGGCTTAAGTTCGATGAGTTATCCCATTGAGGTCGGTGTAGTGATGGGCAATGGGGAAAAATATTGCTCCTTAATTATTCCCGCACCGGATTGGACGCATTGGGACGATGAAGCTCACAAAGTACATGGGATACCTCGGGAGATGCTTTATACCCATGGTAAACCCCCCGAAGTAGTAGCTGCTCAGTTGAATGAACAATTAAAGGGAAAAACGGTTTATTCCGATGCCTGGGTTGTCGACAAGCCGTGGTTAATTACTTTATTTCACGCCGCTAATGTGGCGATGGAGTTTCAGATAAGTCCCCTGGAAGCCATTCTATCGGAATCACAAATGGCCCGCTGGCATGACATAAAAGACCAGGTGATTAGCGACTCGGGAGTGGCTCGCCACCGAGCGAGCAACGATGCGTGGATAATTCAGGAAACCTATAAACGGACTTTGTTAGCATCTGAGTAATGTTTGTGTTCGAGCATGATGGTTTACTGTCAAAGCTGCTTTCTATGTCCTAAGCGAGTTGCTTTGTGTCGGGTTTTACCTTGTCAGGGCCAGGCTTAAGTAGATTTAGCGCCACGGCCCTCGCGAAAATATTCAGGTTCGCCAGCGGCCCAAACCTCCCCGCGCATTTGATAGCCGCCATCGACGGATAGCGTTTCTCCGCTGATAAATTCGCTGGCGGGAGAACCCAGGTAAGCACAGGCTTCGGCGATATCCCAAACGTTCCCCGCGCGCCGCATAGGGTTTGCGTATTTAAATTTTTCTGCGGCTTCACGGGGATAATTACGCAAACCGTTGGAGGCGATAGCACCTGGCGAAATGCAGTTAACCCGTATATTGAGTGGGGCCCATTCTACGGCCACACTTTTACTGACATACACCACGCCCGCCCGGGCCGCTACCGAATGGGTAGCCTGCATGGAGCCGCGGTGGATATTCACCACAATATTTACGATATTGCCCGGCTTCCCCGCATCGCGCCAACGTTGGGCTGCAGTTTGCATCATGTACCAGGTGCCATTCAGGTTGGTGTCGATCACTGCACACCAGCCTTTGGTGGAGTAGTCCATGGGGTCCTGGGCAAACTGTCCACCGGCGTTATTTATGAGTACATCGAGGCCACCATATTGCTCCCACACTCGATCGAACAGTTCGCTCACCTGTTCCGGTTCACGAATGCTCATGGGGTGGGTCATCACCTCAACATCCAGCTTGTCTCGGATTAGCGTAGCCGTTTCTGCCAGTTGCTCTGCACGGCGACCACAGATCACCACATTGGCTCCCAGACGGGCAAATAAAACCGCGATTCCGCGACCTATACCAGTACCGCCTCCAGATACCAATACCGTTTTGTCTTTAAATAAGTGGCTATCGTAGATGGTAGATTGAACAAATAATTCGTCGTCATCCAGGCCAAATAAGGCTTCGTCGTAAGTAGTGTTTTTGGTCATAGTTCAGTCACAACAGTCATGATCTAATTGGTGTTAATGGGCCCTAAGGCACCTCAAAATACTCGGGTTTGCCATTGGGCCAGGCCTCGCCCCAAAGTTGTTGACCACCATCGACAGTCAGGCATTCGCCAGTAACAAACTTGCCGGAGGAGGTCCCCATATAAACCACCGCTTCGGCAATATCCATGGCATCGCCACACTGCAACATGGGGTTGGCGCGATGGAAGTCCTTAGCCGCTTCCTCCGGATACACATTCAAACCCGGTGTAGCAATGGTGCCTGGTGCCACGCAATTAACTCGAATGTTATAGGGTGCCCATTCCACTGCCAGATCGCGGCTGGCAAAAACGATTCCGGCCCGTGCGGCACAGGTGTGGGCAATGCCCGGCATACCTCGCCATATATCGGCAACAATGTTAACGATGCTGCCGGCCTGGTCGTGATCTCGCCAGCGGTGGGCGGCTTTTTGCATCATGTACCAGGTGCCATTCAGGTTGGTATCGATAACTGCTTTCCAGCCATTGACGGAAAAATCGATGGCATTCTGGGGGAACTGACCACCGCCGTTGTTCACTAGTAGATCCAGCTTGCCGTACTTGTTCCACACTGTATCCATCAGGGTCTCTACCGCTTCAGGATCCCGTATGGTCATCGCCATGGTGTCTATGTCACGGTCAAAATACTGTTTGATGCCCTCGGCGGTGGCGTCGAGATTGTCCTGGTTGCGACTGCAAATCATCACCTCCGCGCCGAGTCGTGCAAACAAAAATGCCATCGCCCGCCCAATCCCGGTACCACCACCGGAAATAATGACTGACTTGCCCATCATTAAATCGTCGCGATAGGCGGTAGGGTAGGCGGCTAATTCATCGTCGTTCAGGCCCCAGCTCTTTGCTTCGCCCTGTTCTGATTGGCTGTCAGCCATGTTAAATGGAACTCCTGCAGCTGCTTGTGAGTATGGTTAACCTTACCTTATTGCGTAAATGACGCTATGCAATCGTATAAGCAAGGCCACGTAATTGTAAAAGAACTATTCTATAGCACTACTGTTGAGGGTAAGCTGTGAGCGAAAATACCCGGGTAAACTGGTTTCTGTAGTCACTATACTGGATCTGTATTTGCCTCGGCATAGTTACAGATTGAATATGGTGTCTCAATATTAATAACAGGAGGAGACGATGAATTTCAGCGACAAGGCGGTTATTACCGGTGTTGGCGATACGCCTTATACCCGCGGTGGTGACAAAACCTCGGTACAGTTAATGTTAGAGGCCATCCGCAAGGCAGCAGACGACGCCGGGCTTAAGCCCAATGAAATCGACGGCATTATTCCGCCGATGATGGATACTTACTCAGAAGAATTAGCCGCCAATCTGGGTATTGCCGATATGCGCTACTCGGTTACCGTCCATACCGGGGGCGCCAGCGCAGTCACCGGTTTACAGGATGCTGCCATGGCTGTTGCTAATGGCCTGGCAAACCATGTTTGTGTCGTGGTGGGCTGGAATGGCTATTCTGCTCTGCGGCCTAAACCTGGGCACAAACCCAACCGCTCTCTCCGTGAAACCGCTATGTCCCTATCCACAAAGGACTTTTATTTTCCCTATGGGGTGGCGGCCCCAGTGCAGCTATACGGTTGGCTGGCAACCCGGCATCAGCAACTGTATGGCACCCGCCCCGAAGATACCGGCGCCATCGCTATGGCGGCCCGCAAGCATGCGCAATTAAACGATAATGCGATGATGCAGGGTCAGGAATTGACCATGGATCAATACCTGAACGCACGTTGGATATCCGAACCCTTCCGCCTTTACGACTGTTGCCTGGAAACCGATGGAGCCTGTGCCATTATTGTTTCTAGCCCCGAGCGCGCCAAAGATCTGGCAAAAAAACCGATCTATATATCGGGTGCCGCCGAAGGCCACCCCTATCCAGCTGACGACATAGCCGCACGGCCAGACCCCTTTGAGATTGGCTTGTCGTTCGCTGCCCAAAAAGCCTTTGATATGGCTGGGGTTAAAGTCCACGACATGGACTTTATGGAGATCTACGATTGCTTCACCTACGTGGTTCTCCTGCAAATGGAAGCCATGGGCTTATTTGAACGCGGCGGTATTGCCGATTACGTCAAAGAT
>JAUUYV010000031.1 GCA_030590275.1 Porticoccaceae bacterium | reverse complement strand
ACCACCATAGTCATTACCGTCATTGCAGACGACCGTCCAGGTATTGTCGAACGCCTGGCAGAAATCATCAAAAACCATCACGGCAACTGGTTGCATAGCAGTATGTCGCAGCTAACTGGAAAATTCGCTGGGATATTAGAGATCACCGTAACCGAGGCTCAAACTGCCCCCTTGCAAAAAGCCCTCGCACAACTCTCTCACGAAGGCATCCGCGTTAACACTGAGGTAACATCGAAGCCACTAAGCCCGCCTGCCCCATCTTCGCAAGACCAGGCCTACTCAGAACTACCGGTCTCCAACACCTCCGCCAACAAAGCGATCGCACTTGCTGTTACCGGTAACGACAGACCTGGTATCGTTAGTGAAATTAGCGCCTGCCTGGCAAAACTTGGCGTTAACGTAGAGAAATTACAAACTCATTGTGGCAGCGCCCCGATGACCGGCGAAATGCTATTTAATCTTGACGCAAGCCTGGTTCTACCCGCTAGACTCGATACCGAACGGCTCCGCGAAAGTCTCGAAGACTTATCGAACGACCTTATGGTAGAAATACTTCCGCCGGAATGAGACAAATACACTACCGTGTGCGGATGTCTCGTCGTAAATGTTCAGGGACCATGTATCAAGTGACTACAGATGTCTAGCCACCGCAACTAGCCGTCTCCTACTAACCCAGCCGATCAGTAGCAATAATTTGCTCATCCGTAACGGCAGCAGCGGATGACGAAACAAACTCTGCTGTCCGCGCACCCCCAGTGAGCTGCTGATCAATTTGCCGATACACTTCCATCATTCGTGCCTGGGTGGGCTCAGTCACTATCGCCAACCCCGGTTTAATCCCCTCTTCCGACGCTTCAAAGGCACGCATGGTGTTACAAATTTGGCCGTCCAGTCGAACCCCGATACCGCGGAAACCTACCGACGCACCAATGACACCAAACATCACTAATGTGAGTTCACAGGCAGTGATCAAAAATAGTAAATCGTAATCGGGCCGGGTCTCGCGAAGCTTTACCATCTGCTCTCCCAGGTAGTGAACAGTGGTACTAAACAGGGGAACAATTCGTTCGCGGGGTAAAAAATGCATCGACTTACCGATGAAACACTGAGCACACACCTCGCTATCCTGATCTCGATAACAGGCGTCGGTAAAACGACCCGCGGGGCATTCAAAAGGCTTGTGGCAATAAGAAAACCCAACCACCAACAATGTCCTGGGATTCTCGAACTCCCTGCAGAGCTCAGCAGTATCCTTTAGTCCATAAAAGAAAAAATCCCCATCTCGAACATAGGCCTGCTTACTGGTTAATTTGCGCAGCAAATTCACGCCATGCTTTAGAGGGTAGCGCCAGAAATACTTGCGCAAGACTCCACTTTCATCATGGTCATGCATATAACGCAGGGTTTTAAAGTTGAGATTCTTGCGGGTTTTCTTGCGAATGCCGGGCAGATTAGGGTTTTTTTTAAAAGTTATTAACGGCGTCTTCTCGCCCAGCCCCTCAGCTCGTCTATCCCAAGCTGTCTCAGCCTCATCCCAGCTTTTTGGTTCTGCTCCATCTTCGGGTTGCCACTGTTCTACGGGATTTGACATACAAGCTCCACGATCCTAGCATTCAATCTTTAACATACTGATTATTATGTGCTTTTTAAACAGGCCCCTGTGAAAATTAGTATAAACCTATTGCGACTGATTATCACCATCAAATAACTTATATACCACTAAGGCCAAATGCCTCGATCTTCGACGACTTCTGCCAGGCGTTCAATCGCAATAACAAGCGCCGCAGTACGTAAATTAACCGGAAACTCTGCTTGCCCATCTTCTTTGGCTGGAGGGTTCGCCTGTAATAATTGCCAACGTTCAAGCACTGTATCTACCGCATGATTGATTTTTTTAAGCAACTTGCGATTCACTTCCTCCAATTCCCAACTCTGGTTTTCGAGGTTTTGCAGCCATTCAAAATAGCTGACGATAACACCACCGGCATTGGCAACGATATCGGGCAGTACGATAATCCCGCGCTCGCCGAGTATCTGATCAGCCGTTGGGGTTATTGGTCCGTTGGCAGCTTCTACCACCAGCCTGGCACGAACATTAGCTGCATTATGACTGCAGATTTGTGCACCCACCGCGGCTGGCACCAGCACATCGCACTCAAGCTCGAGCAAGTCTTCGTTAGTTAGGCTCATGGTGCCCGGCAGACCAACCAGGGTACCGTGCTCGCTCTTGTACTCGGTAGCAACTTCAAGGTCGATACCCTCCTCGCAGACAATACCCCCCTGCGAATCGCTCAAGGCAATAAGCCTTGCTCCCGCCGCAGAAAACTCCTGGGCGGCAATAGCGCCAACATTACCAAAACCCTGTACCACAACAGCCGCATCCCTGAGCGTTTTCAGACCCCGAATATCCATGGTGTCGACTAAACGTTCGGTAGCGTAAAAGACACCGAGCCCAGTAGCGCCAGTGCGCCCGGCAGAGCCACCCAGAGACTCAGGCTTGCCAGTCACAACTGCACGGTTATTGTTACCGGAATGCATCACATCGTAGGTGTCGTACACCCACGCCATAGTCTGAGCATTGGTATAAAGGTCGGGGGCCGGGATATCGATGTGTGGGCCGATATTGTCACCCAACTCACTAATAAAGCGCCGGGTTACCCGACGCAATTCCCGCAGTGACAAAGCCTTGGTATCACATACCACTCCACCTTTTGCTCCCCCAAAAGGCACATTGGTCAGCGCGCATTTCCAGGTCATCAACGAGGCCAGCAAACACACTTCGTCGAGATTCAAGTCGGGGTGAAAACGCAGCCCACCCTTACCCGGCCCAATGGTGCGGTTATGGACAACACGATAACCACGAAATACCTGGACCGAACCGTCATCCATTTCTACGGGGAAACTAACGGTGATAGTGCGTTTTGGTCGGCGCAGAGTTTCGATCAAACCAGATTGCAAATGATCTAAATAAGGCAGGGCCCGCTCGATATTAAGATCGGATATTCGCGCGGAATCGACCTGTTCGAGCTCGATACAGGGTTTATCATCGCTTTGCTTTTTAACTGTGCTCATGACATCAATGGTTCCCTGACTTTAAGCGGTGGAGTTTGAACAGCATTACTTTTAGCCTCGGAAAAATTATTCGGGCTGGTTCAGGTTTATTCAGAAACAACTCAAAACGCCTTCGTAGCGTTTGGCCATTTGCTGATCGAAACAACAAAATATCACTCGCTCAACGATAATAGCTTCGAGCAAAGCAGAACTAACTTCCCTCACCGCTATCTCGACCGCCTCGCCGGGTGGAAAACCATACACGCCGCAACTGATAGCGGGAAATGCTAATGAGCTCAGCTCTTCTGCTTCAGCCAGGGCCATAGCATTACGATAACAGGCAGCAAGCAGGGTACGCTCGTCGTGGTCACCGCCCTGCCATATCGGTCCCACTGCGTGGATAATCGCCCGTGCCGGCAAATTAAACCCGGGAGTCAAACGAACCTCTCCCGTAGGGCAGGAGCCCAGCGCCTGGCAAGCGGCTTGCAACTGCCGGTAACCCGCAGCCTGGTGAATTGCACCATCAACACCGCCGCCACCGGCAAGCTGACTATTGGCCGCGTTCACTACGGCATCCACCTCCAGCACGGTGATATCACCGGTGTGGACTTCTATCGAGGTTTCAGCCATATCCAAATCAATCCAGACCCGACTTATGGCAGGTTCACAAGGTCTATCCCTTGAGCTATCGAATCAGCTGACAACGAGACTTCTTTAGGGTCGGCTGACGCATGTGGCAATGAACGATCCAGTTCCAGGCCAACAAAATCAAACAAATTGGTATCCGCCAGTTGTGAAGGGGAAACATTGCAAATTGCAGTAAAGATAGTCTCAAGCCGTCCAGGCCTGGTTATCTCCCATTGCTGGAGCATTTCCTTAATCACCTGCCGTTGCAGACCGTCCTGAGAAACGCATAAGTTACAGGGAATAATAGGGAATTCTTTGTACTCGGCGAAACGAACCAGGTCTTCCTCACAACAAAAGGCCAGGGGACGAATGATCATATTCCTGCCGTCGTCGCTACGCAGCTTTGGCGGCATGGCTTTCAGTTTCCCCCCATAAAACATATTCAAAAACAGGGTTTCGATAATATCGTCGCGGTGGTGGCCCAAAGCAATTTTAGTAGCACCAATCTCTTCGGCAAAACCGTACAGGGTTCCTCTCCGCAAGCGCGAGCACAATCCGCAATAGGTTTTATTTTCAGGTATCAGCTCTGTGACCACGCTGTATGTGTCTTTCTCAATAATATGAAACGGCACTCCCAGGCCACTCAGGTACTGAGGCAGTATATGCTCGGGAAAACCCGGTTGTTTTTGATCCAGATTGACGGCCACAATATCAAAAGGGATCGGTGCGGTACGCTGCAAATTGAGCAAGATTTCGAGCATTCCGTAGGAATCCTTGCCACCCGACAGGCACACCATCACCTTATCCCCCTCTTCAATCATGTTGTACTCCGCAATGGCTTTACCCACATTACGTCGTAGACGCTTTTGAAGCTTATTAAAGTCTAGCCGCTCGCGACCACGGATTGCGGGTGGGACATGCTGGCAAACGCCAGGAATAGGGGGTTCTGACATAGAGGGTATAGCTCGTTTGATAGTGAATATGGCTACTCGGGTTAATCAACGATTCATTTTACCGGCTAGCTCGACACCATGCTACGCCACTACGGATCAATTAAAATCGAGGCTTTTCCGACCAACATAAGATATTGAACTAAAACTGATAACCAGGATGGATGAGTAAAGAAATGGACTTCAACAGGATAAAAAAACGCCTCCGTAGAGGCGCTATAAAAGAAAAAATGTTTAACCTTCAGTCCATCTCCATCAGGGAGCGTTAAGTGTCCAGTCGTGTTGATATTTAATATCGCCACTGAAACCCAGCAAATAAAGGGCTTGACGATCCTCGCTATAAAAAGCAAATAACTTCAGCATATCTTTTCGAAGTTTCTCGGCATCCTCTCCATACAGGTCAAAAATGCGGGATGCTGTTAGTTTACCTTTTTTAAATGACACACCACGCTCATGATTAACAAACTCGTGACCCGTTTTCTTCAATAATTTAGACAGATTTTGCGCAGTAAAGGACTGATCTTGCAAGCTAGGGCAATCAAGGCTCCCGCAGGCCAGCCCAAAAAGAACTTTATAATCCTTCCAGAGTGGGCGCAGGATACGATGCTCTATGTCATTGAGGGAAAGCTTCTTCTTCGCAACAGTTACCAAATGGCTTTCCCACGGCCCGTCAGACAAGCCTTTACCTTTTATCTCGTTAATATTTTTTATGGGATAGTGATTAAGAATCAGGTCTACCATAAGAGCATTGTATAAATTCAACCAAAACGCCTCTTGTTCCCGCTTGCGATAGATGCGTGGATCGACGGCTCCCATCGTATCAATATAGGAGCGTAAGCGTTTGCGGTCACCAGAACTGACATCCCCGTAACGAAAGCGATTGATGCCAGAAGGATGGTTAGTCACTACATAGTGTTTTAACACTGAATCCCAATCGCCATGATCTATGGTCTGAAAATTTTTCTCATTGCTAACGTCCCAATACTTCCAATATTTGGCTTCAGGGCCAGCCAATAAGGAAGGACTCAATAAAAGGCCAAAAACAAAGATAGCCATCATTTTTTGAATATTCATTTTTACCACCATTGCATAATATAAAAATTCACAGGCAACATGCCTAAGTAAATATGCAGATACCTTTGATAACACCCTTAGAAGTGACATACAATCACAAAACACTTTTTTGTGATCTAGTTAGGGACAGAGCCCATGATGGAGTCTCAACTTCTTGCCATTGACCGTCAACACATCTGGCACCCCTACTCCTCCACCCTTGAACCAATTCCAGTCTATCCGGTAGAACGCGCCTCTGGCTGCCGCCTGCATCTGAAAGACGGCCGGGCCTTGCTCGACGGCATGTCTTCCTGGTGGTGTGCCATACACGGCTACAATCATTCTCATCTTAATAGCGCTATTGAAGCACAATTAGAGAAAGTGGCACACGTCATGTTCGGTGGCATTGCGCACGAACCGGCAGCCCGGCTGGCAGAGACTTTAGTAGATATCACGCCCAAAGGGCTCAATAAGGTGTTTTTTTCTGACTCCGGATCGGTAAGCGTTGAGGTTGCTATCAAAATGGCCCTGCAATACTGGCAGGCACTGGGCATCCCTCAAAAACACCGTTTGTTATCCTTGCGCGGCGGCTATCACGGAGATACTTTTGCAGCGATGTCGGTGTGCGATCCCGATACCGGTATGCACCACCTGTTTAAATCAGTTTTACCACAACAGATTTTTGCAGAAGTGCCGCCTTGCCGCTTTGGTGAACCCTGGCAAGACGAATACATAAAGGGTTTTGAAGGCCTGATCACTCAGCATGCCGACGAACTCGCGGCGGTGATCCTCGAGCCTGTTGTCCAGGGTGCCGGGGGAATGCGTTTTTACGCGCCAGAATTTCTGACTCAGATCCGCGCTCTTTGCGACCACCACAACGTATTGCTTATCGCCGATGAAATAGCTACAGGCTTCGGGCGCACCGGTCAACTCTTTGCCTGCGAATGGGCAGATATTAGCCCCGATATCATGTGCCTTGGTAAGGCTCTCACTGGAGGTTACCTAAGTCTTGCCGCCACTTTGTGTACAGACAAAATCAGCATCGGAATATGCACTGGGGAAGCCGGTGTATTCATGTACGGTCCAACCTTTATGGGTAACCCACTGGCCTGCGCCGTCGCTAACGCTAGTATCGAACTGTTACTGGAAAGAGACTGGCAACGAAACATCAAACGAATCGAAGGGCAGCTCGCCAGTGAACTAAACCCCTGCCGCCATTACGATGCGGTTGCCGACGTACGCGTACTAGGAGCTATTGGCGTTGTTGAGATGAAAAAAGAGGTGGATGTCGGAGCGCTTCAGAAACGTTTTGTCGATAGAGGTGTATGGATCCGGCCCTTTGGCAAGCTGGTCTACGTGATGCCGCCTTATATTATCAAGGAAGAACAACTCAACACGATCACCAGCGCAATGGTAGACATTCTGCAGTACGGTTAGCCGCTTACACCCCTGTCTCGGGGACTCACTTCAAAGGACGAATGCCCACCGCCTCGCGTAACTCGCTAATAAAAGGCCGACTAATACCGCGAGCTTTTTCTGCTCCGGCCAAAAGAATCTGCTCAATTTTCCCTGGGCTTTCGAGCAAGGTGTTATAGCGTTCCCGCGCTTCTGCTAACTCCTTATTAACCAGTTCAAACAAACGCTTTTTTGCCTCGCCCCAGGCAATTCCATTGGCAAACTCTTCGCGCATCTCCTCGCTTTGCTCCGGCGTGGCGAAAGCCTGCCATAACTGAAACAAGGTGGAATCGCTCGGATCTTTTGGCTCTCCCGGCTCCAGGGAGTTAGTCTGTATTTTATTAATACTCTTTTTTAGCTGCTTCTCAGGCAAAAATAGCGGGATGGTATTGCCGTAACTTTTACTCATTTTGCGCCCATCGAGGCCTTGAAGCACCGCTACATTGTCATCTACCACGGCTTCAGGCAGAACAAAATGCTCTCCATAGTGATGGTTAAAGCGCTGGGCAATGTCGCGAGCCATCTCGATATGCTGCAGCTGGTCACGACCTACCGGAATTTTGTGACCATTGAACATCAAAATATCTGCCGCCATCAAAACTGGATAGCCAAATAAGCCCATCGTAATAGCGTAATCGGGATCTTCACCAGCGTCTTCGTTTTCCTGCACCAGGGCTTTATAGGCGTGCGCACGGTTCATCAGACCCTTGGCTGTCATACAGGTAAGCAACCAGGTGAGCTCGGGGATTTCAGGAATATCTGACTGGCGATAAAAAAATACTTTATCGGCGTCAAGGCCCAGCGCTAACCAGGTAGCTGCAATCTCCAGGGTTGATTGATGCACGAGCTGAGGATCGTCACATTTAATCAGTGAGTGGTAATCGGCAAGAAAATAAAACGACTCCACATTGGTACGCTTACTGGCTTCTATCGCGGGGCGAATAGCGCCTACATAATTACCCAGGTGGGGAACACCCGTGGTGGTAATACCGGTAAGCATTCGTTCAAGGATCATAAGTCTAAAACTTGTATGGGTTATACGAAGTGCATAATACCCCATATCAGACCTAAATCTGAGCACGTTTAAAGTAAATCCCATTGAAAAACTGTCGGCAAAGCCACTATTTCAGCCTGGAAGTAAAATAGTGGTTTTTAAACGCATAGCTTCTATTATGTTGGCTAATTCCACTAGGAAAAAAGAGAAGGCAATATGCCAAGAATAAACCGTTGTTATCGGGTCGAAGATTTTCGACAATTAGCACGCAAAAAGTTGCCCGCTCCACTGTTCCATTATATCGATGGAGCCGCAGACGATGAGTACACCAAAAACCGAAATACCACTGCCTTTGAGCGCTACCAATTAATACCGCGCATTCTGCAGGATGTCACTTCCATCGACATGAGCACTCGGGTATTTGGCTGCGATATTGACTGGCCAGTGATACTGGCACCTACCGGCATGTCGCGGTTTTTTCACTACCAGGGGGAAGCGGCGGTTGCTCGTGCAGCCCAGACTAGCGGCACGCTTTACTCCCTATCCACAGTATCCACGACCAGCATCGAAGATGTCGCCGCAGCCACCACTGGGCCAAAACTATTTCAACTCTATGTGCTACGCGACGATGGCATTAACCGCGAACTTATCGAGCGCTGTAAGGCTGCCAACTACGATGCACTGTGCCTGACCGTCGACACCGTGGTGCAAGGTAATCGAGAACGGGGCTTACGCACAGGTATGACCATCCCACCCGCTCTCACCCTTTAGAGTTTCGCCAGTTTTGTCGCCCGCCCACATTGGTGCTATCGCTATCTCACTTCCCCCGCTCTCCAAATGGCCAACGTCGCCCACCACATCAGCGAGGGCAGCACGGAGGTTAGTTCTTTGGCCCACTACATCAACGGTCCGTTCGACCGCGCCCTCAACTGGAAATACGCCGAAAAGGTTATCGCTCAATGGCCCGGGCCATTTGCCATTAAAGGTGTGCTTTCGGCGGAAGATGCCCGTCGCGCCGCCGACATAGGCGCCAGCGCAGTGATTATTTCAAATCATGGCGGCCGTCAACTCGATGGCGTACCGGCCCCTATTGAAGTGCTACCCGAAATTGTCGAGGCGGTAGGTAATCGGCTAGAAATTGTTGTCGATGGAGGCATTCGCCGAGGCACTCATGTACTCAAGGCACTGGCGCTAGGAGCCACTGCCTGTATGACCGGACGTCCCTATCTCTACGGCCTGTCTGCTGGAGGCCAGCCTGGAGTGGAACGGATACTGGAATTACTCAAAGCGGAAATAGAACGGGGAATGATTCTCAGCGGGCGAACTTCGATGACAGATATTGACACTAGCCTGTTAAGAGATTTAGCAAGCAATGGTGATTAAAGACACACGGCTACCGCCCATGCTATAGATCCCCCACTTTGCTTGAGGCCTACTGAACACCCAGGAAGTAGCAAGGCAAAAAAGGATAGCGCCCCTTTACTGGGTGGCCCCCAGTTTCTATATAAACGAGAGGAAACGTTCATGTCTGATAACGAACTTAAATCTTATTCTGTATGGGATCGCACTACCCGCTTGTTTCACTGGATCAATGTAATTTGTATATTTGGTCTAATGGGTGTCGGGGTAGTAATACTT
>JAUUYV010000074.1 GCA_030590275.1 Porticoccaceae bacterium | reverse complement strand
CTAAAAGTCTATCCCACCGATAGAAAAGAGCTGTCTTTTGCCCCTCGGTCGTCCATTCAATTCAAGCGTTCGATTGAGAAACTAGCCTCTCTAGCGCCATCCAGCAAAGCGCAACAACTGTATACGGCAGTCAAAGAGGTCAGCACGCTGCAAGAAATTCCCGGGCAGCGCATGAAACTACTCGGTCTTTTGCACAATCCAGTTATCCAGTCCGCCAATAACCTTGCTGAGCGTACTTCTCTTTCCCATGATGCCAATAAAGCCATTTCTCTGGCACTGGCCCTACTCCGGCATCTCTATGAAGGCTACAAGCAAGTCATTATCGCTACCGCCAGCGAAAAAACTATTCATACGGTCTTGCTGACCAGTAGCATTTCCGCTGCTATGAGTGTAATTAACGAACTGTTTTGCTGCTACTGGCGACACTACCTGTCACCACCGGCCTATCTGTGGAAGGAACTGCACACTCTATTCCGGATTGCTCGCTCCCTCCATCTGGAGAATCAACAGGTTGTGTTTGCCAGCACTCAAGGCAAGTCTGGAGTCACCATCTATAACAGTTACCTGCAAAGTCTCCTGACCGTCAGCATCTGTCCTCCTCGATACAACCCCGGGGAACTCAAGCACATCGTTCAATTTATTGAACGATGGTCGCACCTGGCGGAATTGGTTAGCCATCAACAACACAAACTATTTGTGGTCGACACCAGCGGAACTCAGGGACCTGTTTATCGAAATCGAGTCAAGTTGATCGATGACCAGTATCTGAGCCTTTGTCCCCAGAAGCTAGTCGAGGCCTTGAGAGACCGTTGTGTGAAAACCGATACAGATATCGAGTACATCACCATGCCCGATCGGCTTGCCTTCGACCTTTGTCAGTATTGGAGCCAGGAAAACCTGAGGCAGGAAGCTGACAGAAAGGAAGTTCAAACAAAACCCAGAGACACTGTCGATTTGGTGGTCGGAATTGACAACATACACAGAATGCTAGCGGGCACAGATTTTGGCGAGGATTTTTTTGCCAGCCTGGAACAGCAAGCCGAGTCGAAGTTTGATCCCCACGCAGACGCTACCGACCACTGGCGTTACTCCAGCATTCGCTGTGAATACATCGATAAGAGCAACTCCGGCTTTTGTATAGAAACCGACGGCTTACGTGAAGCGCTGTCTCCGGGGGAATTAGTGGTGCTCATCGACCCCGACAACCAGGTCCAATGCTGGGGAGTCATACGCTGGATGCACAACACCAGCGAAATGAAAACCCGAGTTGGCATCGAGCAACTCCAGGGTGAGCTTAAACCCTGCGCGATATGTATGACCCGCAACGCTCAACCATTAACTCCATATCAGGCCGCATTGACTGTATCCCTGGATAAAGACAATTCTCGTTTACTCGCACCCTCAGTACCTTTGAAGGTGAAAAATCAAATACATTTAATTGCAAACCAGGAAGAAGGCTACTTTCTGCTGGCAGACAAGGTCGATATGACATTTCACGTCTCCCACTTTAAAATGGTCTCCAGTTGAACTAGTGCATAAGCAGGTCAGTTAGCACCAAACTTAACCTGACAAATACCTATCTACTCATAACCTACAATAGAGAAAAAATGCAGTATGACAAGCAATGAGGGAGCACTTAATCTTTTTATTGCCTATGAACAAGAGGCCAGTCGACTAGTCAGTTTACTTGAGAACGCTTCTTATTCTCTAGATCCACACATCGTCAACAACGAAGATTATTTCATTGGCCAGTTAAAAGAAACTCCACCTGATCTTGTCCTCGCCGGTTATACGGAAGAAAATTCGGCGCTTATAAAGACGATTTTTGGGGAGCTCAGAAAAAATAACCTCGATATTCCCGTCATTCTGATTAATCCGGAAACCGACTCACAAAAAGTGCTGCAAGGCTTGCGTCTCGGTGCTGCCGATGTGGTGACTCTCGATGAAGACCAGCAACTTTTGCAAATTGTTTCCCGAGTACTCTACGACCTGGAACAACGCCGTAACCGGGCATATTGGAAAGAGCGATTCAAAGACTCCGAAAAACGCAACCTACGACTAATGGACAGTTCTCGAGATGCTGTCGCTCTCATTGCTGAAGGCACCTACGTTTACGTCAATGACAGTTATGCCCAACTATTTGGTTATGATGGCGGTGACGCGCTGATGTTATTTCCTGTCATTGATACCGCACAGGAAAGCTTTATGGAGCAACTTAAACCTTACCTAAAGCCGCTTTCTGACGAACAAACCTTATCCAACTCTTCACTACCGTTTCAAGGGGTAAGAGAAGATCAAAGCTCTTTCACCATTGATGTAGAAGTTTCTCAAATCGAATACGAAGGAGAGCCTTCCCTGCAATTTCTGGTTGGCAAAGAAAAACTGGCTGAAGCGGATCCTGGTATTGTCTCTACAGAAACACCCTCGAATGCCGATGTCACCCCGGCGGCGACACCCATTGACGCGCCCGCACCCAGGACCTCTGTTCCTGGGGATATCAACTTGCAGCGTATGTTGGACCACATAAATGCAGCCATACGTAAAGCGTCGAAAACCCACACAGAATCAAAAATGTATTACTTCCAACTAGACAATTTTTCCGCCTTACAAAGCGAGCGAGGATTTCAGGTCACTGAAGCTGCCGCACGAGCGATAGCCAAATTCCTTAAGACTAAAGTGCGGGCCGACGATCACCTGGAACGCATTGGCGCTAACGCATATTTATTAATGACACCCAATAATAATCCCGAAGCTAGCAAACAACTGGCAGAAGACCTGGTTCAGGCCTGTTCCGATGAAGTATTTGAGATTGAAGATCAAACTATCAATGCCCAGCTAAGTGCCGGCATTAGCACCATCAATGAATCCTTCGAATCTGCCGAAACATGTATTGACCGCTGCCTTAAGGCACTAGCCAGTCTCCAGGAAGAGAAGACAAACGATAATAAAGTGCAATTGTTCGAAGAACTGTTCCCCACCAGCATGACTACCCTGAGTGAAGACAAAAATATTCAGCAATATGTAAAACAACTCCTGCAAAAACAGTTATTGCTTATGGCCTACCAGCCTATTGTCGCTTTGCAAGACCAGGAATTCGAACATTACGAAGCTTTTTGTCGGCCTGATGTCGATACGATTCCAGAAGGTATTCCAGAGGATTTTTTTGCGAAAATATTTAAAACGGAGATGGCCGAAGAGCTGGACAAATGGATTATTCTGCGCGCTCTTAAAGAAGTACAAAGCAAATTACCATCTAACCCCAACACTCGGGTTTTTATCAAGATCAGCGGGGTTTCCCTAAAAAACGAAAAATTTTCCAACTGGCTCGGGGCGGCATTGAAAGCCACCAAGCTCAGCGCCCAACAGGTGATATTCCAACTAGAAGAAAAAGACGTAAGCTGGGCCATGAAAGACGCACAGAATTTAATCGAAGTACTACACAAAGCAAAGACCATTGTAGCCTTAACTCACTACGGCATGAATTCAAACAGTGACACCTTGAAGAAGATCAGCTTCGATTTTGTAAAACCGGATCAGAGCCTGGTAAAAAAAGCAGCTAAAACCGCCGACGGAGCAGATGCCCTAAGTGATTGTATCAACATCGTAAAAGGAGAAGGGGTTAAAGTTATAGTGCCCTTCGTTGAAGACGCATCAGTAATTCCCTCGTTGTGGAAACTGGGAGTAGACTATATTCAAGGCTACTATATCCAGGCACCACGCACGGCAATGGACTACGAATTCGGTGGTGTCGAATAACTGGAAATCACTTCCCGGTCACTGATGCCCATCAGATATAAAACACCATCAAGCCCAAGTGTGGAAATCGCCTGCTTGGCATTGGCCCGCACCAGAGGTTTTGCGCGAAAGGCAATGCCCAGCCCAGCCAGACTAAGCATGGGTAGGTCGTTTGCACCATCACCCACAGCGATGGTTTGCTCCAGGCTAATCGATTCCCTAACCGCTAACTCTGCTAACAACTCAGCCTTGCGCGCTCCATCAACAATTTTACCGCTCACCTGTCCGGTTACTTTGCCATTATGAATTTCAAGTTCGTTGGCAAACACATAATCGATGCCCAGCCGCCGCCCAATACGTTCCCCGAAATAAGTAAAACCACCCGATAAAATGGCAGTTTTATAACCCAGCATTTTCAAAGTATGAATCAAGTGCTCCGCCCCTTCCGTAAGCGATAAACTTTGGTACACGGTTTCTAGAACCGATGCTTCCAGCCCCTTGAGCAATCCCACTCGGCGGCGAAAACTTTCGGCGAAATCAAGTTCACCCCGCATCGTCTGTTCAGTGATTGCCGCCACTTCCTCACCAACCCCCGCTTGCACGGCCAATTCATCGATCACTTCGCTATCGATCAAAGTTGAATCCATATCGAAAACTACCAGACGACGATGACGACGAAAAATTGTGTCTTCCTGGTAGGCGATATCCACATCTAGATCAGCGGATAATTCCAATAAAGTCGTACGCAACGCTCCCAGATCACTGGTTTCCCCACGAACAGAAAACTCTACGCAAGCCTTATCACCCGTATCAAGGCGGTCTAGAGGTGTACGTCCAGACAAACGGGATATTTTATCGATATTCAAGGCGTGGGCCGAAGTCACTTCGGTAATGCGTGCAATATGTTGTGCATTAATTACGCGGGCCAGTAAAGTTACAATGTGCCTTGGCTTGCCTTGCTGACTCACCCAGGCCTGATAACTGTCTTCCGTCACCGGCTCAAAACGCACTTGCATTTCCAGCTCATGCATTTTAAACAGCACATCTTTCAGTACCGGTGAGGATTCATGCTCCGGGGATATCCGGGCGAGAAGACCCAGATTCAGAGTCTCGTGAATCACCGCCTGATCAATATCCAGAATTGTGACATCGTATTGTGCCAGCACTTCGGTAACCGCACACGTCACACCCGGCTTATCATCACCGGATACATTAATTAACAGGATCTGTTCCACACAAAAACCTATCGGAAAATAAGCAGACTATTATAATGGATTAGCCTGGATCAGAACTTCCTTAAGTTTCAAAAAAAGCCAGTGCAAATAACATCGGCTTTTTTTGAAACCCGGACTTTTTACGACGGACTCATGGGCCGTCTCTGCTCTTATCCGTCGTAATCTTTTTGGTCACCGTCTTTATTAGTGGCGGTTATCTCGGTTGCATACGAATTGCACCATCGATACGTATAGTCTCACCATTGATATAACCGTTCTCCGCGATATGAACCGCAAGACGGCCGTACTCGTCAGGTTTTCCAAGTCGACTGGGGTTAGGCACCGAAGCCGCTAAGGAAGCCCTCACATTATCTGGCATACCCATTAATAGTGGCGTTTCCATAATGCCGGGAGCAATAGTATTCACCCGAATACCCAGAGTAGATAGATCACGAGCCATGGGCAAGGTCATACCCACCACACCACCTTTACTGGCTGAATAGGCGCACTGCCCTACCTGGCCTTCGTAAGCGGCTACCGATGCGGTGTGAATTATGACTCCTCGCTCCCCACTTTCCAGCTCATTTTTTGCCATCAATGAGGCCGCACAGCGCGCGACGTTAAAACTTCCAGTGAGATTAATACCGATAATTTTGGTGAAATCCCCCAGCGGCATAGGCTCGCTTTCCCGGTTTAGTATTTTCTTGGCTGGACCAATACCCGCGCAGTTAACCAATACATGCAAAGCTCCAAAACGGGCCGCTACCTGAGCCATCGCCTCAACCACTGCCTCCTCGGAAGCAACGTCCACCGAGTAAAATGCAGCATTGTCTTCACCTACACTACTAACAGTTTCTGCCCCTGCTTCGGCGTTGAGATCAAAGATAGCTACTTTAGCTCCTCGCGAGACCAGAAGCTCGACCGTCGCTCGGCCAAGACCGGAAGCTCCACCCGTTACCAGGGCCACTTTATTGCTTAAATCCACGTTTTTCTCCTTTGTTTAATCAAACCATCACTACAATGAACAAAAAGTTACGATATAAAAAACTTCATCCTAAAGCTTCAGTTCTTTAATCATTTCTTCGCGCATCACAAATTTCATAATCTTTCCCGTTACCGTCATCGGATAATCCTCTACAAAACGGATGTAGTGTGGCACCTTAAAATGGGCAATTTGATCGCGGCAATAGTCTTTCACATCTGCCTCAGTCAAGGTTTGACCCTCGTGACACTTAATCCAAGCACACACCTGTTCACCGAATTTTTTATCCGGTACCCCCACCACCTGAACTTCCTGAATTTTCGGATGGGTGTATAAAAACTCTTCTACTTCACGGGGGTATACGTTTTCACCACCTCGTATAATCATATCCTTAATGCGCCCGGTTACCTGCACGTAGCCATCGGCGTCCATTACCCCAATATCACCAGAGTGCAGCCACCCCCCCTGATCGATGGCCTCCCGAGTTTTTTCCTCATCGTCCCAATAACCACGCATCACCGCGTAACCACGAGTGCATATCTCGCCTTTTTCACCAATGGCCACCACGCGATTGTCTTCATCCACAATCTTGGTTTCCAGGTGGGGACAGGGTTTGCCCACCGTATTTACACGATTTTCGAGAGTATCGTGGGGTTCCGTAATATGGCTAACCGGGCTTAATTCGGTTTGCCCGTAAGCAATCAGAATTTCTTTCATGCCCATCTGACCGATAACCTTATTCATCACCTCCACCGGACAGGGCGCTCCCGCCATAATGCCGGTACGCAAGCTACTGAGATCGAATTCCCCGAACTGAGGATGATCCAGTTCGGCAATAAACATGGTGGGCACGCCATGCAAAACCGTACAGCCTTCTTCAGCGACTGTCTGCAAAGTGCTCAAAGGCTCAAAGGCTTCGCCGGGAAATACCGCCGCAGAACCGTGGGTAAGACAACCCAGATTACCAATCACCATGCCGAAACAGTGATACAAAGGCACCGGGATACACACTTTATCCCGCTCGGTAAGACTCATAACATCGCCGTTGACCTTGCCATTGTTGAGCACATTGCAATGACTCAGTGTCGCCCCCTTGGGGCTGCCTGTGGTACCACTGGTAAACTGGATATTAATGGGATCATCCGGCGACAACTCGGCTTTGAACCGGGCTAGCCGCTCCCGTTCTGATTTGCCGCCGTCTTTATCTCCATTTTTGTCACCGTCATCACATAGACCACAGACTTCGCTAAAGTTATACATGCCCGGTGTTTTATCCTCACCAAGGCGGATGACTAACTCCAGATTAGGTAGCTTTTTCGATGTCAGAGCACCCGCTGCACAGTCATCCAGTTCGGGAGCCAGCTGCTTAATCATGTCCAGGTAACGACTGGTCTTGAACGACTCCGCGCTGATTAATGCCTTGCACTGAACTTTGTTCAAGGCGTATTCCAGCTCATAGAGCCGGTAGGCCGGGTTGATACACACTAATATCGCGCCAATTTTAGCAGTGGCTAACTGGGTCAAACACCACTCGTAGCAATTAGGTGCCCAAATACCAACGCGTTCCCCCGGCTCTATACCCAGTGCCAGCAAACCAGTCGCCAGTCGATCCACCTCGCGCTGATATTCCCTGTAGGTCCAGCGGATATTCTGGTGAGGCACAATCAATGCTTCTGAATCCGGAAACTG
>JAUUYV010000054.1 GCA_030590275.1 Porticoccaceae bacterium | reverse complement strand
TTCATGAAACTCGTTCGGTTTTTCACCGAGCAGCTATATCGAGCGGGCATTCTACTAGCGGGTCTAATCGTCGGTATGGTGATCCTGTTCCAGACTCTGCCCGGGGGCTTTGTGCCCGGTGAAGATCAGGGCTACATCATAGCCAGTGTGATGTTGCCCGATGCAGCATCACTGCAGCGCACCGAAGAAATAATGCAGACAGTAGAAAAGGTCGTTGCCGAAATTGACGCGGTAGAAAATGCCTCTGCCATTTCCGGGTACAGCATGTTGACGGGCACGGTTCAATCCAACGCCGGTTTTGTATTTATTCAGCTGAGGGACTGGGATGAACGGCCTGACAGAAAGGATCATGCCAATAATATTGTACGGAGACTCAATGGGGCTTTTGCCCAGCGAGTGAAAGGTGCGGTGGCTTTTGCCTTCGGTCCACCGGCCATTCCCGGACTGGGTACGGGTTCCGGTTTTACCATGATGCTGCAGGATCGTGGTGGCAACCCGCCCGAGTATCTCGCACAACAGAGCGCTGCCTTCATCAAGGCGGCTAACGAACATCCCGCTATAGGTAGTGCCCGTACGTTCTACCGCGTGAACGTCCCACAGCTTATGCTCGACATTGATGATAGCAAGGCACTCAAACTCGGTGTGCCGTTGCAGGATTTACAAACCTCGGTGGGTGCGTTTCTCGGCGGTGCCTATGTCAATGATTTCAACCGGTTTGGTCGGCTTTATAAGGTTTTTGTACAAGCTGAACCTGAGTACCGTGCAGACCCGGATGGCCTGCGTTTTTTCTATGTTCGTAATAACGAAGGCGGCATGGTACCGCTGTCCACATTGATTGATGTTACTCGAACCAGTGGCACGGAGTTTACCAACCGTTTTAATCTCTATCGCTCTGCGGAGATTTCAGGTCAGGCGGCACAGGGTTACACTTCTGCTCAGGCCCAGGCAGCGCTGAAAGAAGTGGCGGCAGCGGTTTTACCAGAAGATATGTCCTATAGCTGGAGTGATATGTCGTTTCAGGAAGACGCCGCATCGGGCAGCGGCAGTATCGTATTTGTTATGGCACTTGTGTTCGTGTTCCTGATCCTCGCGGCACTCTATGAAAGCTGGTCGCTGCCGCTGTCAGTACTGGCCGGAACACCTATTGCCATTTTCGGTGCCATGGCGGGTTTATCAATCGCACGACTGATGAGCGATAGCTACGAGAATAATGTCTACGCCCAGATTGGGCTGGTGATGCTGATCGGTATGGCAGCCAAAAATGCCATCCTTATCGTTGAGTTTGCCAAGCTTGAAATGGAAAAGGGTAAACCGGCTTTTGAAGCGGCGATGGAGGCCGCGCAGAAACGCTTTCGACCCATTCTAATGACAGCATTATCGTTTATTTTGGGGGTGTTGCCGCTACTGGTCGCCAGTGGCGCGGGTGCTGAAGCGCGTAAGATCATGGGGATGACCGTGTTCAGTGGCATGTTGGTTGCGACTCTGGTGGGGGTGTTGCTGGTGCCAGCGATGTTCGTGGCGGTGGAACGCTATTTGGGTGGCAAAAAGAAACCGCCACCCGCCGAGCCTGGAGCGGATGCTGAGCAAGAAGCTCCCAGTAAAGGAGGTCTGTAAATGGCTCGCTTCGACATTGCCTCTTTGCGCGTGGGGCTCATGTGCAGTGCGCTCTTGACTGGCTGTGCACTAACGCCCGATTACGAACGGCCTGAACTGGATGTGCCTGCTACTTATTACGCAGATAATGAACAGTCTTCAAACCCTGATCAGGGCGAAAGCATTGCTAACCTGGACTGGTGGCAGGTTTTTCAGGACGCTCAGTTACAGAACTTGATCCGTACCGCTCTGGCGGAGAATAAGGACCTTAGTATCGCTTTGAGCCGCATGGTTCAGGCCAACGCGCAATTGACCAGCACCCGTGCGAATCAATTTCCCTTTTTCGATATTACGGGTGGAGCAGGGCGGGGCAGACAAAGCCAGCTGTTAGTGCCCGGTGCCGGTATCGAGGAAAGTTTCTCCGTTATGGGCAATCTTTCCTTTGAGCTGGATTTATGGCGTAAATTGAGCAGAGCCACCGAAAGTGCGCAGGCCTCACTGTTAGCCAGCGAAGCGGTTCAGCGTCATGTGGCTTTGAGTCTTGTGGCTAATGTGGCAAGCGCCTACCTACTGCTCCTTGATCTGGATGAGCGTTTGAAGATCTCCATGCGCACGGTTGATAGTCGCCAGAGCAGTCTGGAAATTATTCAGGCACGGTTTAACAGGGGCACCGTTCCCGAACTTGATCTAAACCAGGCTCAGGTCGAGCTCGCCGATGCCGAGGTGGCGGTCGCTACTTTTCAACGACAAATTGCACAGACCGAGCACAGCCTGGCGGTTTTACTGGGTCGTAACCCCGGCCCGATTAACCGTGGTCTGCCGCTCGAAGAACAACAATTGTTGCCCGATATACCCACCGGCTTACCCTCTGAATTATTACAGCGTCGACCGGATGTGGTGGCGGCGGAGCAGACACTTCATGCCGAGACCGCTTTAATGGGTGTTGCTGAAGCGCTGCGTTACCCGTCATTATCCCTGACCGGTAGTTTTGGTGCTGTGAGTGATGACTTATCCGACCTCAATGACAGCGATGCAGAAAGCTGGGGCATTGCAGGGAATATTTTTGCGCCGGTGCTGAACTGGGGGCAGTTAAAGGCACAAAGCGAAGCGCAACGAGCCCGCGCTGAGCAGGCTCTACATACCTACGAAGCCACTTTACAGCAGGCATTTCGTGAGGTGGCTGATGCCCTGGTCGCAGTTCGTACCTACCAACAGACGTACCAGGCTTATAGTCGTCAGGCTGCAGCGGCCCGAAATGCCGAGCGCTTGTCCCGTGCTCGTTACAATGCCGGTGTCGTCGATTATCTCGAGGTGCAGGAGGCCAGCCGCAGGCTGTTTTCTGCGGAGCTAAATGAAAGTCAGTCTTTTCAGTTAGGTCTGAATGCAGTGGTTGAATTATACAAATCACTGGGCGGTGGCTGGGTACCAGAGGAGGTTGATCCGGCGATTAAGCAGGCCCCGTAAATTGCGCTGGTTTTAGCCTTCTTCACCCGTATGCTTACGGGCTGTGGTCGTGGCGGGTATGGCTTTGTTTCACTCAGCGCCAATGACGGTTTCCAGGGCTTTTCTCGTAGCTGCGATAGTAATGGCGACGATAATTCCGGTAAACATAATGCCGAGCATGCCGATCAGTATGGATAATGCCCTCGTGCTCTTTTCCATGGGCCGAATATCGCCATAACCAATGGTCAGGGCGGTGATAAAAGACCAGTAGAGCGCCGTGAATTTATCCCAGTGTTCAATGCGGCCGACCCATTGACCGAGTGCGATGACTAGTAATAAGAGGAGTATCAGTAGCGGCATTGTTAAATAGATACCTAAAAAAAACTGGTGTAAAACTAAAAAAGTAAATTCCATATTTTCTTCCGGTAGAGCTGTTGTGAGGTATCGCCCTATATTTAAGGGCCAGTTTATTGAGACCAGTCAGGCAGCTAGAATCAGTAATAGGGACGGCCTAACTATAAAGGACGATCTTCCAATTGGGAATAAGACGACCTGCCCGCCGAAGTTGAGGGAATAGTGGCTTGGGTCTTTACCCTACAAACGGTAAGGTACTTTGTCGGGGGATGGTTAGGCAAATTCGTATACCCCTGGGTAATGGCTATTTCAAATAAAGAGATGAACGTAAACTGGGATACAAGGCAGGACAGGATAGACGAGGGAGCGTGGAAAGAGTGTAAGAATGGCTCATGCCCCTTAAATCTGGCTTAAATCCACTTCAACAAAAGGAAATCACCTATGGATCTTGCCTACAACGAGGAATACGAAGCGTTCAGGGCTGAGGTGCAGCAGTTTCTTAAAGAAAACAAAAGCCAGTCACCCAAAGGTCGAACGGGCTGGGGAAAAGCCGATGATATAGCCCGCGCCTGGCAACAGCTACTCATCAAACACGGTTACGCTGCTCGCTCTGTACCAAAAGAATACGGCGGCTATGGCGCTGAGCCTGACAGTCTTAAAAATCATATTATTGCCGAAGAATTTGCCAAAGCCAAAGTGAAGCCGGGCCATAGCGGTGACGCCCGTTTGGTGCCAGTGGTTCTGGAGCTAGGCACGGAAGAACAAAAACAAACCTTAATTGGCCCCACCATAAGAGGCGAAATGACCTGGTGCCAGGGCTATTCAGAGCCTGGTTCCGGTTCTGATTTAGCATCTCTTTCTACCAAAGCGGTATTAGACGGTGATGATTGGGTCATCAATGGACAAAAGATTTGGACTTCCAGTGCTCATTATGCGGACATGTGTTTTTGTCTTGTGAGAACAGAACCTGATGCGCCCAAGCATAAGGGCATCAGTTATCTTATTTTTTCGATGGATACACCGGGCATTGAAGTACGCCCACTCGTGACAATGACCGGTGAAGCCATTTTTAACGAAACTTTTTTTACTGACGTACGCGTACCAAAAGATCAGATTATTGGTAAGCGAGGCGAAGGATGGTTTGTTGCCAATACAACCCTTAAGCATGAGCGTGGCAGCCTGGGTGATCCCAATCAAACAGAAAGTCGTTTTCGCGCTTTAGTAGAAATATTGAAAAACGAAAACATAGATGGCAAACCATTAATCGAAATTCCACTCTACCGAGATCAGCTATTACGCTTACAGGCGCGCATGCTGTCGATGAAATATAACGGCATGCGAATACTCACCGCGAACGCAAAAAATGAGGAACCAGGCCTGGCGCGCTGGATCGTGAAACTGGTGGGTTGTGAGCTTAATCACCAAATAGCTGCTCTGGCAATCGATGCCATGGGCGAATTAGGCGTCCTGTATGAAGACAGCCCCTATCTACGCGATGATGGTATGTGGCAACGTAATTATATGGTCGATCTTGGATTGATCATTGGTGGGGGTACGGCTCAAATTCAAAAAAACATGATTGGTGAACGGGCCCTTGGCTTACCTAAAGAACCAAAATACAAAGCGAGCTAAGGGGCCTATTCATGGAATTTGCATTAAGCGAAGAGCAGCGAATACTGCAAGATAGTGTGTGTCGATATTTAGAGAGTAAGTGTAGCCTGGATGAGGTGCGCCAGGCGGCAGAGAACAAGATCACTCAACAAAGTGGTGTGTGGCAAGGCATCAGTGAACTGGGCATCCTGGGCATCATTATTCCTGAAGAGTTCGGTGGTGTGGGTCTGGGGTTCCTGGACGCGGCTTTAGTCGCTGAAGCTCTGGGCCGCGCTGTGGCTCCGGTGCCGTTTATTGCTTCGGCCATCATGGCTCCAGTGGCATTATTAAGTGCCGGCGATGAGCGTCAAAAAGAAACCTGGTTACCCAAAATCGCAGCAGGAGAAACGGTCTTCGGTGTCGGCGTGACAGAGCAAATAGCTCGAAGGGAAACTGACGGCATAGTGTGTAGCGAAGGCAAACTCACTGGTAAGGCCATGTTCGTGCTCGATGGCCTTGATGCGGATATGCTGATCATAGCGGATGATGGTGGTGCCCTTTATATAGTCGATGCTAATGCTACCGGCCTTGCCCGGCAGGAGTTAAAGACCATAGACAAAACCCGAGCGCTCGCTGAAATTGTTTTCGATAGCGTAGAAGCTGAACTCTTACCCGGATCTGAAGGTAATAAAGAAGCATTGCTAAAAACGATAGATGCAGGCCGCTTGATGTTAGCTGCTGATAGTTTCGGTGCCTCTGAGGTGATGATGGAGAAAGCTATCGCTTACGCCAAAGAGCGTAAGCAATTTGATCGCGTCATCGGTTCTTTTCAGGCGGTCAAACATATGTGCGCAGACATGGCTGCGGAGCTAGAACCCTGTCGTTCTTTGATTTGGTACGCTGCTCACGCGGCCAACGAGATGCCCGATGAGGCTAGACTGCTGACATGTCACGCCAAATCGCATTTATCAGAAGTAGGTCGCTTTATTGCCAAAACATCAACGGAGGTCCATGGTGGTATCGGTTTTACTGATTTGCTTGGCTTGCATTACTGGTTCAAGCGTATTGGTCTGGATCGACAATTACTGGGAGCACCTGAACTAGTCCGCGAAGAGGCTGCCTTAGTCCAGGGCTGGTGATTACTTTAACCTTGAATGACAGCTTGTTTGTGATCGGCACTACTCCAGGCCAGCCTCTCGAAGGGTGTCTTCGACCTCCGTTCATCCACTAGAAAATACTGGTGCGATCTACCATATCACCGCCAGAGACGGTCGGTGTGAGGTGGTCTATGACGTCAATAGGAAAGATGTGTTTTTATATGAAGTGTTCCGCAAGCGCCCTATTTTGAGCGCTGCAATGTTTTAATTTTTGTAAGCTTTGATGTATTTGGTGGGCCTTCCCAGACTTGAACTGGGGACCTGCCGATTATGAGTCGGATGCTCTAACCAACTGAGCTAAAGGCCCTTTAACTTGTTTTTCGCCGATTTATTAACGATATTTATTGCTTTTGCTTCGGCCGCTACCTTACCGCCCTCGGCTTTATTAAATTAAAAGCACGAGTGGGCGACATTCCTTCCAGGTAGTCATTGCCGGCATTTATTGTAGGCATTGTAAAAGGCTTTGCGGCCACTCTCCAGCCGTATTTTTTTATTCGTCTAAAAAACTGCGCATATGATCGGAGCGGCTTGGGTGTCGCAGTTTGCGCAGTGCTTTAGCTTCGATTTGGCGGATACGCTCCCGGGTCACGTCGAACTGTTTGCCGACCTCTTCCAGGGTGTGGTCGGTATTCATATCGATACCAAAGCGCATGCGCAGTACCTTGGCTTCGCGAGCGGTGAGGGATGCCAGGACTTCGTTGGTGGCCTCGGTTAGGCTCTCCTGAGTCGCGGAGTTAACCGGGGAAGCAACGTTGATGTCCTCGATGAAATCACCCAGGTGAGAGTCTTCATCGTCTCCAATGGGGGTTTCCATAGAGATGGGTTCTTTGGCTATTTTGAGCACCTTGCGGATCTTGTCTTCCGGCAGTTCCATGCGTTCGCTGAGTTCTTCCGGGGTGGGTTCGCGACCCATTTCCTGAAGGATTTGTCGAGAGATGCGGTTGAGTTTGTTGATGGTCTCGATCATATGCACCGGGATACGGATGGTGCGTGCCTGGTCGGCAATGGAGCGAGTGATGGCCTGTCGGATCCACCACGTGGCATAGGTCGAGAATTTGTAGCCGCGTCGGTATTCGAATTTGTCGACGGCTTTCATCAGGCCAATATTGCCTTCCTGAATCAGGTCGAGAAATTGTAGTCCGCGATTGGTGTATTTTTTGGCTATGGAGATCACCAGACGCAAGTTGGCCTCGACCATTTCCTTTTTGGCACGTCGGGCTTTGGCTTCGCCGATGGACATGCGGCGGTTGATGTCTTTGATTTCCGCGATGCTTAGCCCAGTTCTTTTTTCGATCAGTGCAAGTTTCTTTTGGGGTAGGATGATGTCGTCCTGCAGGTCTCTGATCGTTTGCGCATAGGGCTGTTTACGGCGCCCCAGATTGCTAGCCCATTTGAGGTTGGTTTCGTTGCCCGGGAAGTCTTCGATAAAGTTTCGACGTGGCATTTTTGCCTGTCTTACACAAATCATCAGGATTGCCCGCTCGTGCCGGCGTACCTCAGATATCTGAAACTGGACTTGCTTGATAAGTGGGTCAAACTGCTTGGGTACGAGTTTGAGAAATTTGAATAGCTCACCGAGGTCTTCCAGGTTTTTCTGGACTGATTTGGCTGAGCGAGTTCCCCGCGCCAGAGAGCGCTTGGTTTTGTCATTTTGCTTGCGGATTTCTGAAAAGCGTCGTTCGGCTTCTTCTTTGTCCAGCCCACCCTCGTCCTCATCTTCGTCTTTTTTGTCTTGTTCTTTGGCGGTTCCGTTAGCAGCGGCAGCAGCAGCGGCTTTGGCAGTAGCAAGGGCGGAGGGGACATGCTCCATGGGGTTTAGATAGCCGGCGATGATATCGGTAAGGCGGCGATCCCCGCTTTCTACCTTATCGTATTCGGCGAGAATTTGATCGACAGTTCCAGGGGATTCGGCCAGGGCCGACATTAACTCCCTAATGCCTTCTTCGATGCGTTTGGCAATTTTAATTTCGCCTTCTCGGGTTAGTAGGTCAACTGAACCCATTTCGCGCATGTACATGCGTACCGGATCGGTGGTGCGGTGTTGTTCGGTTTCTACCGCGGCGAGAGCTGCAGCGGCCTCGGCAGCGGCAATTTCGTCGGGCGAGGCATCACCCGTAGTCATCAACAGGGTTTCGGCATCCGGGGCCGTCTCAAATACGTTGATGCCCATGTCATTGATCATTTGAATGATATCTTCGACCTGATCTGGATCGGAGATGTCTTCGGGCAGGTGGTCGTTGACCTCGGCGTAAGTCAGGTAACCCTGTTCACGACCTTTGGTGATGAGTTCTTTAATACGAGATTGTTGCTTGAGGTTTTCGCTCATAGGGATTCCGATAAGTTATA
>JAUUYV010000139.1 GCA_030590275.1 Porticoccaceae bacterium | reverse complement strand
CCCTATGTCGTTTCTGGTTATGAAAACCGGTTGCTTTCTGGTCAACGCGATAATTTTTATGCTCGCGGCACCTTTGCTGAAGAAGACAACTTTTATGGAATCTTTCGTACAGGAGACCCCTATATAGACCCAAACACTCAGGAGTTACTAGGCCTTAAAGCAACAGAAATTGGCGCAGCTAAAGTTTTGGAGCTCAATGACGATATCGCATCACTTAAGGCGATTCGTAGTAACGAAGAAATCCGTATTAAAGATCGTCTATTGGTCCCGGAAGATCGTAGTATCGATGCTATTTTCCATCCCAGTACACCGCCAGAAAATAGTGACGGGGTTATCATTTCGGTCGAAAACGGACTTGCTGGCATTGGCACACTAGATGTGATTGCCATCAATCTTGGCGAGCGAAGCGATATAGAGATTGGCGATATGTTTGCCATTTACAAAGCCGGCAGCACAATCATCGACCCAGTTGTAGATGGGTGGTTAGTAGACAAAGAGATAAAACTCCCCCCCGAGCGCATTGGCCTGATGATGGTATTTAGAACCTTCGAAAAAATAAGCTTCGGTCTTGTATTGACAGCTGAACGCCCCTTTAAGGTAGGAGATCTAGTTCTCAACCCCTGACGGCGGCCTCCTTAGTAGGATAAACTCGGGGCAAGCTGTAGCGTTTAAACGCTACAGCTTGAGCACTACCACCAACACCGGTCTTAGCGATACGTTAATCGCAGCTAATACACTAGTATTTTAAAAACCTGACGTACTCCATGGAAGGGGTTATGCACACAGAAACTCTCTACAGCCACTTATTACTGAATCAACCGGGCCTTGGTTCGAACGGCTTGTTTTCCCTGTACCAACAATTCGGCAGTTTTGTCGAAATCCTCTCTGCTAACCCGGCACAATTACCGCCACGCAGTCGTAAACCCATACGCGAAATCCAGCAGCGACTTGACCCTTTGCTCGCGCAGGCTCGTCAGACCATAGAGGCTCTCACCCAGTCCGGAGTAAGCCTCCTGTGTTTGTCCGACTCCTCTTACCCAGTATTGTTACGAGAAATATCCTCGCCACCACCCCTGCTCTATATTCTTGGAGAGATTAACGCGCTTTCTCTGCCATCTATCGCCATTGTCGGCAGCCGTAACGCCAGCCGCGGTGGCCTTGAACTCGCTACCCACTTTTCTGCTGCCCTCACGGCTAGCGGCTTTGTCGTTATCAGCGGGCTCGCTCTAGGTGTCGATGGAGCGGCACATCGCGGAGCGCTCCGACATGGCATTACCGCAGCGGTTATCGGCACAGGTATCGACCAGGTTTACCCTCGAAAACACCGTGAACTTGTAACTGAGATCGTCGCAAAAGGAGGGGCTATTGTCTCGGAGTTCCCTCCAGGCACACCGCCTGTCGCGGGGAACTTTCCACGCCGCAATCGTATTATCAGCGGCTTAAGTACCGGCGTACTCGTGGTGGAAGCTGCAATCAAAAGCGGCTCCCTGATTACCGCCCGACAAGCGATGGAACAGGGACGAGAAGTCTTTGCCATTCCCGGCTCAGTGAACAACCCTCTGGCTAAGGGGTGCCATCAACTACTACGAGAGGGCGCCACTCTGGTAGAAACTACCCGTGATATTGTCGAACAGTTAGGCGGCATGTTGTCCTTCAAACTCGCAGAATCCGAGCAGTCAGAGCTCCCTGAACCTGGAAACTCTGGCGCTTCTCTCGACGCTTCGGCAGCCAAATTACTGAACGCGATGGGCTATGATCCCATCGACCTCGACACCCTGGTAGCACACTCTGGAATCCAGGTAGCAAAGATCAACGGCCTGTTGGTTGAACTAGAGATCCATGGAATGGTAGAAAATCGAGGCGGCCTTTACCTGAGAACGCGCTAACTTCTGCCGACAATACATCCATTCTTAAATAACACCTTGCGCCGCTTGCCGCGCACCCCCAGGTTAGAGTAGCCTTCCCGGCTCTCAGTTAGCGGTAACCTATCACCATGAGCAAACCCTTTGTTGCCATTCTAATGGGCTCGGATTCAGACCTCCCTGTCATGGAGGCCAGTATGGATACTCTGAAAAAACTCCATGTTGAGTTCGAAGTAAAAATCACTTCAGCCCACCGCACGCCCGAAGCCACCCATGACTATGTAAAAAGTGCAGAACAACGAGGCTGCGGTGCCTTTATTTGTGCCGCCGGGATGGCAGCTCACCTGGCTGGAGCCGTTGCTGCCAATACACTCAAACCTGTTATTGGTGTACCTATCAATGCCTCGCTGGAAGGACTCGATGCTTTGCTAGCCACGGTGCAAATGCCCGGTGGTATTCCCGTTGCTACCGTCGCAATTGGCAAAGCTGGCGCTAAAAATGCCGCCTACCTCGCCGCACAAATTCTAGCGACTGCCGACGCAGACCTGTATCAACGGCTGCTCGATGAACGCGCCAATGCCGCGCAAGCGGTGATCGAAAAAGATGCTGCATTACAGGCTCAACTAAAGAAGGCCTGAACGCTTGAACAAGCCTGCAAACCCGCTGGACTGGTCTCGGCACCCACGTATTCGACGCGCTGCTGCCATCATGCGAGGTGGTGGAGTAGTGGCTTATCCGACAGAATCGGTATGGGGCCTTGGCTGTGACCCGGACAACCTCAACGCAGTCACACACCTTTTGAATTTAAAACATCGAAGTCTGAGTAAGGGTTTGATTCTTTTAGCCGCCCATATCGACACGCTCCGCCCCTACCTGGCAGGTTTAGATGCAGCGCAGATTGCCACAATGCAGGCAAGCTGGCCCGGCCCGGTCACCTGGCTAGTCCCAAATAATGGAACTGCTCCCCACTGGATTAGCGGAGGCCAAAACACACTCGCGGTACGAGTGAGCGCCCATCCAGTAGCAGCGGCTCTCAGTCACGCGCTAGGCCGCCCCATCGTATCGACCTCAGCCAATCCCCAGGGACTGGCTCCAGCCCTTAGCTTGACCCGGGTCAAAGTCTATTTCGGTGACAAAGTAGATGATTACACCCCAGGCTCGGTGTCGAAGGCAGCAAAACCCACTGAAATTCGCGATTTAATGTCCGGCTCTATCGTGCGCTCCGCTTAAGCTAATCTTTTCAGGCTAAACCCAAATGGATAAATCAGCAGTCAAAACCTATTTACAAGAACTGCAGAACAGTATCTGTGCTGCTCTGGAAGCCGAAGATGGTGGCAGCATCTTCCACGAAGATAGCTGGCAACGGGAAGGTGGCGGTGGTGGTCGATCGAGAGTTATAGAAAATGGTACCGTCATCGAAAAAGGGGGCGTCAATTTTTCCCACGTATTCGGGGATCAACTCCCCGCCTCGGCCTCAGCTGCCCGACCGGAACTTGCCGGACGCTCCTTTGAAGCCATGGGGGTGTCGCTGGTCATACACCCCCATAACCCCTACGTCCCAACCTCCCACGCCAATGTTCGCTTGTTTGTCGCCGAAAAAAACGGCGAAGAACCAGTTTGGTGGTTTGGCGGCGGTTTTGATCTGACTCCCTATTACGGTGATGAAGAAGACTGCAAACATTGGCATAACACTGCCAAAGCAGCCTGCGACCCCTCCGGACCGGAGATTTATCCGCGCTTCAAACAATGGTGTGACGATTACTTTTATTTAAAACATCGCAATGAGCCCCGCGGCGTTGGCGGCCTGTTTTTTGACGACTTTAATGAATTGGGCTTTGACGACAGCTTTGCCCTGATGCAGCGTATTGGCGATGCTTACATCGATGCCTACCGCCCCATCGTAGCCCGCAAAAAAAACAAGGCGTTCGGCGACCGGGAGCGGCAGTTCCAACTCTACCGTCGGGGGCGCTACGTGGAGTTTAATCTGGTCTATGACCGCGGCACCTTGTTTGGCTTACAAACCGGTGGCCGGACCGAGTCCATCCTGATGTCCATGCCACCCTTAGCGCGCTGGGACTACGACTGGCATCCAAAACCCGGCTCTCCTGAAGCTGAACTCTACGAGACTTTCCTGAAACCGAAAGACTGGTTAGCCGCGAAATAAAAAAGCTCCAGCCATCGGCTAGCACACAAACCACACTCCCTGGGCGCTACAATAGCGTTTTACTAGTCCGGAGACGGGAAACGCTTATGACCGACCGCTACGCAGTATTCGGTAATCCCGTAGGCCACAGCCGCTCCCCGGATATCCATGCCGCCTTCGCCATCCAAACCGGTGAGGCGCTTGAGTACACCAAACAACATATTGAAGCTGGCGCTTTTAACACTCGTGCGCGCTCGTTTTTTGCATCCGGTGGCAAGGGCTTAAATATCACCCTGCCATTTAAAACTGAAGCTTTTGAGTTTGCCGATGCCCTCACCGAACGCGCCCGGCGAGCGGGTGCCGTCAATACCCTGATTAAAAATAATGACGGCACAGTACTTGGAGATAACACCGACGGCCCTGGAATGATTCGCGATATCACAGAAAATCTGCACTGGAAGATTTCTGATCAGCGAGTATTGGTACTGGGTGCTGGCGGTGCCGTGCGTGGCGTACTGGAACCACTTTTAAAGCAGCACCCAACAAAGGTTGTTATCGCCAACCGCACCGTAGAAAAAGCTTTGATGTTAGCAAACAATTTTTCTGATCTGGGTAATCTGCTGGGAACCGCTTTCGACGACCTGGAGAACCTAAGCCCCTTTGATCTGGTGATTAATGGCACCAGCGCGAGCCTGTCTGGCGAGCTTCCCCCACTACCGGAAAACCTGATGGCCGAAAACGCATGCGCCTACGACATGATGTATGCCGCTGAACCAACTGTTTTTATGCAATGGATGTCGCAACACAGTATAAACCGGACTGCCGATGGCCTTGGCATGCTGGTGGAGCAAGCAGCCGAATCCTTTTATCTATGGCGTGGGGTACGGCCCGAGACTCGTATGCTGATTCAAAAATTACGCGAAGAGATTAACCAGAAGCTCTAACACGACTTCATTATTTTGAACTAGTTAAAGCCTTTTCTTTCAGCGTAAAATGGGGTTTAAAGACGACTAAGCCGAATCTAATTCAAACCTAGTATTGATTCGTCTTGTTTTTTTAAAGATCTGTTTTTGAAAGGACATAACCAATCACAAAGAAAGCTGCGGCTGAAACAACTGTTACACCCGTAAATGGTGCCAAAATGAGGCTAATAACACCAAGACCATATAGAATAAAAACTGAAATTCCACCCCAGTCCCAATCGCTCCTACTGTTCTCGTCTACATGATCACAATAGTCTGTGATTTCTTCAGATTTTGGTCTTTTTACTACATCTACTCCAGTAACCTCTCCTAATAAGCACTCTATTTCATAGAAGACATCTTCACCATTTGATTTTCTGCTAGCGTACATTTTTGCGGTACTCGTACTCCAGTTAGCATCCTTTAAAAAAGGATCCGCCCCTAAGCCCAGTAATCTTTTAACTTCCTCAAGATCACCTTTGTCTGCAGCTTCCATCAACTTAGTTCTACCGTTTTCATTGCAATCATTTATATCTTCCATAACCAAGCTCTATATCTTGCCCCGATTCATTCTAAGCTGCTTATTTTCTTAATGGCAAAGTCAACTTGAATCAGTAAGACTTCGGCAAGCCCAGTACTTTTTCGGCAATAAAACACAAAATCAATTGTGGGCTAATTGGTGCCAGACGATGAATCAAACACTCTCTTAGATCGCGCTCCACGTGGTACTCCTTAGCGTAGACCATACCACCATGAGTCATTAAAGCGCGCTGACAGGATTTAAAAGACGCCTCAGCAGCAAAATATTT
>JAUUYV010000035.1 GCA_030590275.1 Porticoccaceae bacterium | reverse complement strand
GAATCGTCCACAACATTCCTCTCGACCGTCTAATGATTGAAAGCGATGCGCCTTTTTTATTGCCAGCGAATGCAAAGTCAGCCCCGACATCACTGAATCGGACGAAACAAAATAAAAACCGGAATGAACCCGCCTATCTACCCTGGGTACTCTTAGGTCTCGCTCAATACCGCCAGGAGAGCGAAGCGGTTCTCGCTGCAGCCAGCACCGCCAACGCCCAGAAATTTTTCAGAGTACCGCTTACGGATGAACTCTAGGGGCCTAAACTTAAAAGACGTTTAATTTGACCCGCTGTAAACGGCCAGCCCTTCTCTTCACCCGCCGGTGTTTTGACCACAGGAATGCGCAGACCATAAGTTGTCGCCAAGGCCTCGTCTCCAACAATAGAAATCTCTTCCAAAGTCCAGCTTAACTCTGCTATTACTGGCTGTAATAAATAACGGGCCTGATCACACAGGTGGCAACCCTCCCCAACATATAAAGTGAGCACTTTCTTTGAGCTGTCGGTTTCAATAGTCATTGCTTTGCACGATGCTGAATCAACCAACAATTATGAATTCGCGGATTACGCACAAAGTCTGGGTCGAGGGTTTGAGCGCTGATATTTTCCACCAGATACGTAATTAATATCGACTCCTGCATTTGAAAACGCCGAAAATTATTGGAGAACAGCAAAGTTCCACCCGGCGCTAACAGGGTCATGGCCTGCTCGATCATCAGCGGATGATCCCGCTGCACATCAAGAGTATTCTCCATTTTTTTAGAATTGGAGAATGTGGGGGGGTCAAGCAAGATCACATCAAACCTGGCCGAAAATAAGGCCTGCGCACGCTCCAACCACACTAAACAATCTGCTCGCAACAACTCATGCTGCCCGCTATCCAGCTTGTTCAAACGAAAATTTCGCTCTGCCCAGGCCAAATATGCATTGGACATATCAATACTCAGGCTAGACTCCGCCCCACCCAGGGCGGCCTGCACCGTAGCGGTGGCGGTATAACAAAATAGATTTAAAAAACGTCCTCCTGCTGCCAGCGCCGCCAACCTTTGCCGCACAGGGCGATGATCGAGAAACAAACCGGTATCGAGATAAGTACCGAGATTCACTTCAAACCTGGCCGCACCCTCGCTGACCTGCATTTGTCCAGGACTCTTGGTGTCATCAGACGCTTTACTGCCAGGCCAGCTGAAGCCAGACCTGGTGGAGTCAGGCGAGGAAAAAGTAGATTCATGCAGACGCTGATACTGCTTTGTACCTCTTTGACGTTCACGGCGCTTAAAAAACAAACTGTCTTCATCCACCCCCAGTACCGAGATCAAAGCCTCTTCGACCTCCCGTAAGCGCCTCTGTGCGGTAGCCGGATCAATGGATTTCGGTGCTGCGTACTCCTGAACATGAACACTATCCCCGTAGCAATCGATAGCCACCGCGTACTCCGGCAAATCGGCATCGTAGAGCCGATAGCACTCAATAGTATTTTTTTTCAGCCAGGGTTTAAGTTTGCGTTGATTCTTTTTAAGGCGATTAACCAACATGGTAACCGCAGCATTAGTCTCATCACTGCGCCGCTGTCGTCTTTGCTCCTGTTGCAGCTGAGCAGCCTCCGCCTGTACTACGGTATGCACATCAAATATCAACAACTCACTGGCCAGAGCACCGTTAAACAGTCGATATTTTTTACGCGCTTTCAAGCCCAGTTCAAAACCGAGTTCAGGATTAGAGGTTATGATTGCCGCACGCCATCCAGGGTAATACTCTTTGATCGCCGAACCCAGTTCCTGGTAGGTGAGTGCTAGAGTGTCAATATCGCCCAGCCGTTCTCCGTAAGGTGGATTAGTAATAAGCAAACCCTCCCTGGCAATGCCCTCGTGTTGCTCAGTACCTGAAATAGTGCGGGTTTCAAAACGCAGCGTTTTCTCTAACAGCAGCTCATGCAGCCCGGCAGCACTGACATTATCAATACTGACATCAATGGCTCGCTGATCCTCGTCGTAGCCACGTAAGGTCGGTAACTCTGCTGCCAAGCCCGCGTCCCGCCGCGCTTCGGCCTCCGTTACTAAATCTTGCCAAATCTCTGGCTGATAATGCCTCCAGGCATGGAAACCAAATTGTTTACGTAGCAAACCCGGAGCGATATCCGCCGCCATCATCGCCGCCTCAATCACCAGGGTACCACCGCCACACATGGGATCGACAAATTCACCACCCTGTCTGGCAATCTCAGGCCACCCGGCCCGGAGTAACAAGGCCACGGCTAAATTTTCTTTCAGGGGTGCACTCACCTGACCCTGTCGATAGCCTCGTCGATGCAGGCTTTTCCCAGAGAAGTCTAAACTCAAGGTTATCGAACCTTTGGCCAAACGTGCATTGATACGAATATCTGGAGAGTGACGATCAACATTAGGCCGTTCACCGGTTTCAGCGCGAAACTGATCGACAATGGCATCCTTTACCCGCTGCGCACCGTATTGGGTATTGCGAATACCGTCTCCGGTGCCGATAAAGTCCACCGTAATACTGGACTCCACATCAAAATGACCTGACCATAATATAGAGCTCGCAAGCTCATACAGGGAGTCACCATCGCTAACCGGAGCCGTAATCAGAGGCATCAATACTCGGTTTGCAAGCCGTGACCACAGGCAGATCTTATAGCCCAGGGTCTCTGGCCCCTCGACATGAACCCCGGCAACCGTCTCTTTTACTGCCTCACCACCAAGATTTCTGAGCTCATCGGCAAGCAGGCTCTCTAAAGCTTTTGGGCAGGTAACAAACCAGCCTGTCCTGGCCCCATTGCTACCTTCACCTTTGCATTTAATCGAATTGCTAGAAGATGTTAGCGGGCTTTGTTCATTCGATATGTGAGATTTAGAGCCACTCAAAATACGACCTTTTGATTACCATAGGGAATTAAACCAGACCTCTAATAGAAAAATAAAATCTTCGACGCAGAGCTCTTGATCTGGTCAACTGTAAAGCCAACGATAACTCAAGGCTCAAATGGCGTTATTCAGTAAGACTACCGTTGAACCCACGGATCTTGAGATCGCGAATACGGATTTTACTGTTAAGGAGTTCATCTCCATTAAGCCCTCATCATCAAAAAACCCTCAATTAAGAAGCCCAGATCACAAAAAACTCATATTGCCAGGGCCAAAAACCACCTGCTACGCCAATTACTACAACTATTCACCTGCTTACTCTCCCGTTTACGGCTATCGACCCGCTTACGGCTATCGACCCGCTTACGGCTATCGACCCGCGGCCAGGCCTCTACCAAACTGCTGCACCAGGCTCAATCAATGATTGACAACTACCACAAAAAAAATACTTCTCTACGGCAGCTTAGCCTAACCCAGATCAAGCTATCGACAACAACAGTAATTTACTCTGAATCCCTCACCAAAAATGTTACAAAATGGAGCCTCCAGGCATGAAAACACAAAAAAGAAACCCATCCCAACGCGCGTTCATGAAAGGTTATCAAGTCGGATTTTGCGGCCGCTCTCAGGACATCTGCCCTCACAGTGGTAATACCCCTCAGAGCCAGGAATGGGTTCATGGTTGGCAGGAAGGTCACGAAGACTACCTGAATGGCTACAGTGTTGCAGCTTCACAGGAACGAATTATATCACTATAACTAACAGTAGGTTATAGAAAATACTTAATAAAATAGATTAAGTATTTTTGTGGCCCACAGCAGCTCTGCTGTCTGCTAAAGTCTGAACAATAGACCTCACTAAGCCAGGGCCACGGTAGATAAAACCAGTGTAAATTTGCACCAGGCTTGCGCCGGCTTGAATTTTTTCCAGCGCATCCGTCCCACTAAAAACACCCCCTACAGCAATAATTGGAAGCTCTCCCGCCAAATGTTGCGCAAGCGTCCGAACCACCTTCGTCGACTGCGACCTCAAAGGTGTTCCACTTAGGCCACCTGCCTCCGAGCTTAAGGATGACCCCTCAATGGCCTCTCGCAGAATCGTCGTGTTAGTGGCAATCACACCATCGATACTATGTTTTACCAACAAATCTCCGACTTTCTTGAGTTCCGCAGTATCCATATCGGGAGCGATTTTCACTGCCAGGGGCACATAACGGCCACTACTATCTGCAAGAGATTGCTGTCGCGCAGTGAGTTTGCGGAGTAATGCATCCAGCTCATCACCAAACTGGAGGGTTCGTAAGCCCGGGGTATTGGGGGACGATATATTGACCGTAATATAATCGGCGTGGGCATAAACTTTATCCATACAAATAAGGTAATCGTCCGCCGCCTGCTCTACCGGGGTGTCAAAGTTCTTGCCAATATTAATACCCAGAATGCCTTCAAAATGTCGGCGGTTCACCTGCTCAATCAAATAATCAACACCAAGATTATTGAAACCCATCCGGTTAATAATGGCTTCATACTCAGGAAGTCGGAACAGGCGCGGCCGCGGATTGCCCGGTTGAGGCCGGGGTGTCACCGTACCAATTTCGACAAAACCAAACCCTAGTGCTCCCAAAGAATCGATGTAATCGCCGTTTTTATCTAATCCAGCAGCTATCCCAACGGGGTTGGGAAACTCCAGACCCATCGCCTTAACCGGGCAATTGCCCGGTACCGGGTAGAGAGAACCCAAAACCTTAAGGCGCCGGGCATAATCCAGCGACTTAAGTGCCACATCGTGCGACATTTCGGGTGGCAACAGAAACAAAGCATTGCGCAAGAGCGCATACATAGGCAGGAAACTCACCAACAGTCTAAAATCCCATTATACTCCCCGACCCAGGGGTCCGCCGGACGCTAGAACATTATTTTTTCAAACGTACTTGCGCAGGAAAATGTTGCGCGGGAAAACATTTCTGCAGGAAGCAAATCAACCATGACGGTACACACCCATATTCAGAATTTGCTGAATTATCTGAACGAGCAAGTGGTTGGGCAGCCACAACTGTGCCAACGGCTGGCCATCGCACTGCTGTCCGACGGCCATCTACTCGTAGAAGGCGCGCCAGGGCTGGCGAAGACCCGCGCCATCAATAGCCTGGCCAAAGGCATCAGCGGCAGTTTTCAACGTATCCAGTTCACCCCAGATCTATTACCCGCTGACATTACCGGCTCAGATATTTACCGGCCGGAAAACGCCTCATTCGAGTTTCAACCAGGCCCCATCTTTCATAACCTGGTATTAGCTGACGAAATCAATCGCGCACCAGCAAAGGTTCAATCGGCACTACTCGAAGCTATGGCGGAACGCCAGATCAGTGTGGGACGAAAGACCTACGATCTGCCCGATCTTTTTCTGGTGATGGCCACCCAAAACCCTATCGAACAGGAAGGCACTTATCCGCTGCCCGAAGCTCAGATGGACCGATTTTTAATGCATGTGGTGGTGGACTACCCCGCCCCCGAGGCCGAGCGGGAAATCCTTAAACTAGCCCGCTCCGAAGCTGCGCCTGCGCCGACCGCGCCCAGCACTCAGACCGCAGACAATAAAACAGAACTCACCCGATTATCTCAGGAGGTGCTATTTGAAGCTCGCAGAGAAGTACTGGCGGTTCATATGGCAGAACCGGTTGAGGAATACCTGATACAGCTCATTCTGGCAACCCGCCGTCCCCAGCTTTATGGTGACGAGCTATCTAACTGGGTCGACTTCGGCGCCAGCCCCCGTGCCACCATCGCGCTGGATCGATGCGCGCGCGCCCTCGCCTGGCTCGACGGCCGGGATTATGCAACACCGGACGACATTCGCGATGTTGCTTCAGACATACTACGCCACCGGCTAATCCTGAGCTTTGAAGCAGAGGCAGAGGGGATCACACCTGACCTGGTTATCGGAAAACTGCTGTCTGCGGTACCGTCCGCCTGATGCGAAGTCGAGCTCGAAAGCCTGCTACTGACAACACTCTGATGCCCCAGACCAGCGCTCTCCAGGCTACAGTTGGCAACCCACCCCCGGAAGTAGCGGCCACCACCCAGAATCTTGTGGCCTTGCGCTACCCGGCTCGGGATTTAGTTTTTTTCCCCAGAGCAAAACCGAATAGCAGCCTGGCCGGACCCCACCACACCCGTTTTCGCGGTCGCGGTATGGACTTCGACGAAGTCCGCGCCTACCAGCCAGGCGACGACATGCGCAGCATTGACTGGCGGGTGACCGCGCGTACCAACACCACCCACACCAAATTATTTCGGGAGGAACGCGAGCGACCTGTTTACCTGATGACGGATCTTCGCCAAACCATGTTTTTTGGCGGCCGGCGTCTAAAATCGGTGGTCGCCGCCGAAGTAAGCGCAGCGCTCGCCTGGGCGGGTCTCAACAGCGGCGATCGGGTCGGTGGATTAGTATTTGGTGCTGGGCGTTTCAATGATATTCGAGCCCGCCGTAGTCACCATGCGGCGCTCGCCCTAATCCGCGTTCTGACCGACACCAGCGCGGAACTTTGCCAGCTACAACCAGACACATTTTCGCTGCAGCAAATGCTGGAGGATCTCCGTCGTATTGCCCACCCCGGTGCAGCACTGATGTTAATCAGTGACTTTCACGATATCAGGGCCGACCCCCGTAATGAACGCCATCTGTTTAACCTGGCTCGCCGTTGCGACATTACCCTGTTTCAGGTTTTTGACCCACTGGAAGCTAAGCTGCCACCACCAGGACAATATCCGCTTCGGGATAAGCGGAAGACACATATTCTCGACACTCATAATGCTACTCGACGCCAGGCTTTTGAACAGACTTTTATCGAGCATTGCCAATACCTAAAACAGTTGTCAGCCCGGTTTAAAATGTCTTATTTACAGTTTCCAACCGACGGCAACGTAGTTTCCACCCTATACCGCCACTACGGAAAATCCCGCCATAACAAGCGAGCAAGAAAACTCCCAGGATAACTACCGGTGATTAGCAAGCCCCTTCTAGAGCAGTTGAAAGACGTACATCTGCCTCCCCCCATATCCTGGTGGCCACCCGCACCGGGCTGGTGGCTTGTCGCCATCTTGATAGTGGTATCTCTATTAGGATTAGGCCGCTATCTTATCCGTCGACATCAGGTGCAACTATTCTCTCGTCAGGCCGGGCAGCAGACGAACCTGCTATGGGCTGATTACGAGATTAATGGTGACTCCGCCATGCTGGTAAAGTCCTTGCTAACAGTCGCTCGCCAGACCCTTAAATCGCACCCCGGGCAAATACATTTAGCGACGGCTCCAAGCTCTGAGCTACTCGCTCTTATCAACATCAATAGCAAACAGCAACTAAGCCATACGATACCCCTTTCGAAACTGCACGACCTGCTCTATCAGGCGCAGCCCGAACCACTGTCCAACACCACCAGCAGGCAAGTTTTTGACTGCATTAATCACTGGATACGGCAAATTGGAGGGCCTAGATGGTAAGTCTACTTTGGCCCTGGCTGTTCACCCTGCTACCTTTACCGTGGCTCTACCGATGGTGGCGCAAACCAGGTGATCAGGCAGCCGCCCTTTACGCACCAGGCTATGCGGCTGACATTCAAACCCTGCACAACGAGGGACGACAGGCCAGTAGCAACTGGCCCCGCCTGTTGCTACTCAACCTGATTTGGCTCTGTTTAATTATTGCCGCAGCACGCCCTACCTGGATCGGTGATCCGGTAGCCCTACCCACTAGCGGTCGTGACCTGCTCCTGGCGGTGGATATTTCCGGCAGTATGGATACTCGCGATATGCAGTCCGGAGATCGAGCAACGAATCGTATCTCTGCGGTGAAAGCCGTAGTTGGGGAGTTTGTAGAACGACGTAGCAGCGACCGGTTGGGACTTATCCTGTTTGGCACCAACGCTTATTTACAGGCTCCGCTCACCTTTGACCGTACCACCGTCAATACTCTTTTACAGGAGGCTCTGGTCGGCTTCGCAGGAAAGGGTACCGCCATCGGCGATGCCATTGGTCTGGCCGTCAAACGTCTGCGAGAACGCCCCGAAGCTAGCCGAGTACTGATTTTATTAACCGATGGTGTTAATAACGCAGGGGAAATTAATCCCGACCAGGCCGCAGAGCTTGCTGCAGCTCACGGACTTAAAATTTATACCATCGGCGTGGGTGCCAGTGAAATACTCAAACGTACACTGTTCGGTATTCGTCGTCTCAACCCATCGGCCGATCTCGACGAAACTGCTTTGCAAGGGATCGCACAAAAAACCGGGGGTCGCTATTTTCGTGCTCGCGACCCGGAAGAACTTGCCAACATCTACGCTGAACTCGATCGACTCGAACCCGTCGCTCAGGAGAAAGAACAATTCAGGCCCACAAAATCCTTACTCCACTGGCCCCTCGCCGCTAGTTTTTTGGGCAGTTTGTTGTTGATTGTATGGTCGTCGAAAGGACTTACATTGACGGACCGCTATCGTGGCTGAACTATTAGCAAACCTGTCTACTGGGCTTGGGCAATTCGAATTGCTTCGCCCCTGGTGGTTTATGGCCACACCGCCCGCGCTACTCGCAGCATTTCTGCTACACCGCTATCAGCCGCAATCAGAGGCATGGGCTCGCGTAATTTCCCCACAAATACTACCCTGGTTAATGGGTAGTATTCCGGAGCTTACGCGACACCGTCACCTGCCCCTTGCCGCTCTTATAACCTGGCTACTCGCCATCGTAGCCCTGGCTGGCCCTAGCTGGAAGGAAATTCCTGTACCCATTCACAAACAGGAACATGCCCTGGTGATATTGCTCGATTTATCTCCCTCTATGCTGGCTGAAGATCTAAAACCCAGTCGCCTGGTGAGAGTGCGCCTTAAATTACTCGATCTACTACAGGCGCGAAACGAAGGCCTGACCGCTTTAATTGCCTATGCTGGCGATGCCCACGCAGTTACCCCACTAACGGATGACACCCGCACCATTGCAGCACTCACCCTGCCTCTGGCGCCAGACATACTGCCAGTGCCTGGTAATGTCCCAGAAGCGGCTATAGAAAAAGCCCTCGAATTATTCGCAAACGCGGGGCATGCTCGTGGTGATATCCTGATCATTACCGATGGCATACCGGAGTCCGCCACCGACACCATCAATAAAAAGCTCGAATCTGGCGGGAGTTTTCGGCTATCCATCCTTGGCGTCGGTACTACCGAGGGTGCACCAATCCCAGGAGGCAGCGAAGGCTTTTACAAAGACGCTTCAGGCGCTATCGTAATAGCCCGCTTTGACAGCACCGTGTTACGCAAACTGGCTTCCCATCATCGGGGTATTTATACCGACATCACCAGCGACG
>JAUUYV010000066.1 GCA_030590275.1 Porticoccaceae bacterium | reverse complement strand
CCGACTTTGTTGATGCGATTGGATTTATTACCGACACACTGGGTTTGGCCATAGAACCTTTTGAAGAACCCGGAGAAACTGTGTGTGAGTTTCAACTCAGTCAGAACGCAGTCATGAATCCATCACTGGGTACCGACGGCGATTGGCGCGCACCCAAAGTCTGGCAGTATGACTTAACGGGGGAAACGCTGACTGACCGAACCCCGGATGGAACCAATAGCGCTCCATATGACCCCAACATAGATGAGGTGAGGGGCATGCGCTCAGCGGGTTCACATAACGGCGTCGTCTTCATGGGCGGTGGTGCCGTAGGTGACGGTATGATCATGTTTGCCTGGGATGCAGTCGACGGAACCTACCTGGGTTCACACCTGTTTGAAGAATATAAAACCATTCGTAAGTGGACCGAGATCAATGGCGAATACTATACCGCCGTTAAGAGACGCAGTAGTGGTCGTGTTTTAAAGTGGCGTGGAGACTACGTTCCCTTGTCCTACGACGTCTCCAACCTTTGGGAATTTGTAGAGGTGGGAAGAATTAAAGGAAACCCCAGGGAACTCACCGAGTACATCGACAACAGTGGTAATAGCAGAATTGCTGTCAACGCTGGCGGCGGATTGTATATTAGCCCGGTTGTTCCCCTATCCGGCGGACTCAAGAGCTGGCACAAATGGGGCTGGAAAAAAGTCTGGGATCCAGAGCTGGACTATGAACCCTCCGCCCTGGCCTTAATGACCTATGGTGCTGGAGGTACAGAATATTTTGATGGCTGGCTGTTCTTTTCAACAACCCATGCCTCTCCCGGATTGGTGCTTGTCGCCGAACCAGGCACTTTAGGCCATCGATTAATCAGGCCACTGTGGAGAGCCACCACCATATGGCGAGGTAAGGATCTGGAAACCGATAATCCCACCATTGAGTTGCTTTACGGTCAAGAAAACTTAATGGCCCGCAATACAGTAACCGATGTCTGGGAACTCACGCCAAATGTGGGCGGCTACATACCCAAACATGGTGCTTCCGGGTTTGGCAATATTCATAACAACTATGCCTGGGTGATGGCAAAGGTAGAAGACCATTTATTTGTCGGCACCCTGGACAATAGCTCGTACTCTTCTCCTAACGAGCCCAGCATCAATGGATACGGTGGAGATCTGTGGAGCTTTAGCTCGGCGGATGCGCCAGCCGTGCTAGAAGATGGCACCGGCCTGGGTAATCCATTAAATTATGGTATTCGCACATTAATTCCTTCAGATGACGGCACTAAACTCCACGCCGGTATGGCCATGCCGTTTAATCTTGGTGCAGACGCAGGCTGGGAATTGCGAGAGCTTTCTTCAACACCTTGATTGCTATTATGTGATTACCTCAACCGAGAACTCACATTAAGTACCCTAACAACAAATGGCGCGCCGTAAGGCGCGCCATTTGTTGTTAGGGTTAGGCAAACGCCTCACAGCAGAAAACTCAAAAAGTCTCTTCCTAAAAACCTGGTAAAACCCATGGGCTAGAAAATAACGAATCAGCTGAGTATTCCGACGATAAATCATGGGGCTCTGTCTCTTAATAAGTGAGTTCATCAGCCCCGAATCATTACATATTTAAATACCTGCTCGAATGATACTTACTTAAGCCTGAGGTATTGAATATACCTGACCCAACAACCAACAATACTCATTACAATACCTACAGGTAAACGAAAACAACTTATACTCAGGCTTATCAAGCATCATTGAAGCACCCCAGGTAGAAGACCAAGTAGCCTATCGTGACACTACAAACAAAACCGTTTAATAAAACATAGAATAGTTTCACTTGTTTCTTAACTTCAAATAATGAGAATAATCATATGCCAGTTCGAGTAGATCCAGATACAGGTTTAAAAACCTTTAATACCCGTGCCGCGAAGGCGAGCGAAAAAATTGCCGGGCAGGGTTACGGGGTAGTCAATGACCAGGCCCTGAAGTCGCTGCCAGAGGTGCCAGCGGGGGCAGTCTTTAATGCGGAAGAACAGGCGAAATATCGAGCGTTTAAGGAATCCAGAACCGGGGTGGGCGATTACATTGCCATGGAAGGGGAATTCAGCAAATACATGGAGGATGTTTATTCAGCGGGCCAGGTGCCGAGAGAGCCGTTGGATGACGAGTGTGAAGTTCTCGTGGTTGGCGCTGGCTTTGCCGGCCTTTTGCTGTGGCACAAGCTCAGCCAGGCGGGATTCAAAGACGTGCGCTTCTGCGAAAAGGGCGGTGACGTGGGCGGCACCTGGTACTGGAATCGATATCCTGGCATTGCCTGCGATGTTGAATCCTACAGCTATCTCCCATTGCTCGAGGAGACAGGCTATATCCCGACCATGAAGTTTGCCAGCGGCTTCGAGATTATGGAGTACTGCCAAACGATGGCGGAAAAATTTGGTTTCTACGAGCACTGTCTATTCCACACCACGGTTGATGAAACCAAGTGGGATGAAACAGCGGGACGATGGACGGTCCATACCGATCGCGGCGATGAGATGAAAGCAAAATACGTCGTCATTGCCAACGGCATTTTGACGACGCCAAAATTGGCAAAAATCAAGGGGATGGAAAAATTCAAAGGTGATGCCTTCCATACTTCGCGCTGGAACTATAACGTGGACCTGGAAGGCAAGCGGGTGGGCATCATCGGTACCGGTGCCACGGCCGTGCAGGTCATACCAGAACTGGCAAAGGTGGTGAAAGATTTGTATGTCTTTCAACGCACACCTTCGTCCATTGATGTGCGTGATCAGCGCGCGACGACCTCAGAGGAGATTGAGACCTGGAAGGATGAGCCGGGCTGGGCACGAGCCAGACGAGCAAGGTTCGCCAAAATATCTTCAGTTCGCACCGCAGTCAAAGCCAACGATGATTATCTGTCCGGCAAAGTAGCGGATTTCAAAGAGCGCAGCGGGACAAAAGAGCGTGTGTCACCAGAAGCGCATATGCAGAACCAGTTGGATGCTAACTTTCAAATCATGGAGCAAATTCGCGCCAGGGTGGATGCCATCGTAGAAGACCCCAAAACGGCAGCGGCACTGAAGCCTTATTATGCCTATGGCTGTAAGCGACCAACTTTTCACGATGAATATCTACCGACGTTTAACAAGCCAAATGTCCACCTGGTGGACACCGCGCCCCGAGGCGTAAGTGAAATCAATGAGAAAGGTGTTGTCCATGACGACGTGGAATACCCGCTAGATATCCTCGTATACGCTACGGGCTTTCAGTGGATGGCTACTCAAACTTTCGACATGATCATCGGTCGTGATGGCAAATCGTTGACCCAAAAATGGGCAGATGGCGGCACCCGGACTTTCCTGGGTTTACATAGTCAGGGTTTTCCCAACATGTTTATCATCACCGGGCCTCAGGGCGGTGGTGGCAGCTTTAACTTCACCGACGCCATCGATGACCATGCCAATTACGTGTTATGGATGCTCAATACCCTGCGGGATCAAGGTGCCGATATTGTCGATATCAAAGAAGAATCCGAACAAGCCTACGCTGAACACTGCCGCGAAGTCGACCTGGCCACTGCACCCTTGCGGGATTGTATTTCTTACTACGATCACGAGGGAACTGCGGAGCCTGGCAGCCTTGCCTACTACGGTGGTGGTCGATGGCATAAATACCGCGTTCATGCACAGGAGACACTTGAGCCCTACATATTTGAAAGCATTTCGTAGGGGTATTTGCTTGCACAACTGATCGCGTAAAAAACTTTGCCGGGCTCTGGGATTCACCCCAGAGCCTCAGCTTTATGAAGTTAGCAGAAAAACACTGACGAAGAGCGATTGGGATAGCAAGCGAACTATGTTGAGAATTCCCATCACGGTTTGCCACGGTACCACGTCAAAATGGGACGAATACCCTTTGACGCCTGGACACCTTGGCAAGATGCTCGCGCTGGCGCGCGAATTAGGCTTCGAATCCATCCAATACGACCAGCTTGAGGCACTGATGGATGGTGCCGAGCCCGGCACCGGCGATATTCCAAAGCAGCCCATCATGTTCGATTTTGATCATGCGGATAAAACCATGCTGACCGAGATCGAGCCGTTGTTGGCGGAGTATGGCTATAGCGGCACCCTGTTTTTTCATACGGGCGTGATGGATGACTCGCGTCTTGCTAACAAGGTTTTGAGCTGGGACGAGATAGCGCAATTGATGGCGCACGGTTGGGGAATTGGCGGCCATACCGTTAGTCATCCAAACCTGTCACGGCTTTCCTACACCGACCCTGACGGCAATCAGCTTGAGCAGGAATTGCGGGCCGCCGACGCCGAAATTGAAAGAAAGCTCGGTGAGAAGCCAAAAGATTTTGCCTATACTGGCGGCACCTGGAGCTCCATTGCCGAGCAGAAGGTGAAAGCACGTTATCGCTTTGGACGCCTGTGGATCACCGAAAGCACTTGCCTCGCTGACGGGCGACGCACCGCCGTTGCGGAGTTGATGGGGGTTGGTGGTACCGACGAAGTCGATGGCGGCCCGGCAACTGCGACGCGCTACATAACTGTGGGAAAAAGTACCTTGCAAAGTAATCACTACCGCTTGCCCGCGATGGAAATCTGCAGTGGTTTAATGAACCAGCTTGATCAATACCGTAACTATCTGCTTGGTGCCCTGGCAGAGCCCAGCAAAGAATCTTCACCAGGAGCCGCCCCTACGTGAACGAACTACAATTCAGCGAGCTCAAAAAATGCCGGCGAAATGGCCATTTCAAACATTTGCCCATTAAGCACCTACCTTGTACGCACCTCGTCTGTTGCGCAGGCAGTATCGATCTATTGCGGCAACTATTTGGTGATACTTCCTGGAGGATTGGCCTTAATTATCTTTAACCATGGAATATTTGACTAATATTATCATTCTATTATCAGCCGCAGTGATCGCTGTACCTTTGTTCAGGTTCATCGGTCTGGGGGCAATCCCGGGGCTCTTGATTGCCGGGGTATTGTTAGGACCATCAGGGCTAGGGTACGTCGAAAATGACGATCAGATTGCCCATTGGGCTGACCTGGGTGTTGTTTTACTGCTGTTTGTAATCGGGATAGAAATCAATCCGTCCCGCCTATGGAGTATGAGACGCCTGGTGCTGGGTCTTGGTTCGCTTCAGGTACTCATTACGGGTGGGCTGATCACTGTAATCGTGCATCAAGTCCTCAACACTTCGTGGCAAACTTCCTTATTAATTGGTTTGGCGCTGGCTCTTTCTTCAACCGCTTTTGTACTTCAATTGTTAAGCGAACGTAAGGTGCTTTATTCAGAATACGGAAGAGCTTCTGTCGCCGTACTCCTATTACAGGACCTGGCCGTTGTTCCGCTCCTCGCGCTTGTTTCACTTATGGCTTCGCCAGAGTCAACCATCGCAAAAGATATTCCTTTGGCCCTGGCTGAAGCACTGGTTATTCTCATATTGATTGTTGTGGCAACCCGATATATTTTGAACCCGGCACTTAATATTCTTGCCAGACTGGGTTCCCCCGAAGTATTTACCGCATCTGTTTTACTGTTGGTATTAGGCTCTGCACAAGCCATGGAGAGTGTTGGCTTATCAATGGCTATGGGGGCTTTTATTGCTGGCCTGTTAATTGCCGATTCATCTTATCGCCATCAGATCATTGCTGAGATACAACCTTTTCGTGGTTTGTTACTCGGACTGTTTTTTATATCGATGGGAATGTCTTTAAACCTGGATCTATTTTTAGAAAGGCCCTTTGTACTTTTACTGGCTGTTATTGCGTTAATAAGCATCAAGTTTCTTACTCTCTGGCCATTGGCAAGGTTGTTCGGTTCAAAGGCAAAGGTTTCTATTTCGATAGCTTTACTGCTCGCTCAAAGTGGCGAATTTGCATTGGTGATATTTGCCCTGGCGAAAGGTACGGGACTCCTGGATGAGCTTATATTTCAGTACCTCCTTACGGTTGTTTTACTGAGCATGCTGGCAACGCCGGCACTGGAGAAAATGGCCCACCGGATATTTTCTCAATCGCGTAAAAGTATCTCGATGGCATCAGATTTTTCTATTAGAAGTTCTGGACAGGACCTTAGGCCGATTATTATTGCTGGCTTTGGCCGGATGGGCCATAGAATCGGTTACATTATGGACTCAATGGACGTACCTTATGTTGCCATTGATAATGATGCCTCGATTGTCAGTCGCGAACGTGCCGATGGTAAATCGGTGTATTTCGGAGATGCTCAACGGCCCGAAGTTCTGCGGGCGGCCGGGATTACAGATGCGCCCCTGGTGATCGTTTCAATCAATGATTTTGAAGCGACAGAACGCGTTGTGGCTTCGCTTCATTCGGCTTTTCCAGATACACCTGTTTTTGCGCGGGGTCATGATCTCATTCGCTGTCGCGAGCTGAGCGCGCTTGGCGCGGACTTTACCGTTTCGGAAACTCTCGAGGCTAGTTCAGAACTAGCCCGTGCTGCATTGCTTCACATAGGGGAGGAAAGCCCGCAAGTAGAGGCGGCACTGGAAGATTTTCGAAAGGATTATTATGGGAGAATAAGTGGGGAAGTAGGTGAATAGTTAAGCAGGGTTTCATGAACGAACTCGATCAGTACCGTAACTATCTGCCTGGTGCGCTGGAAACGTAGCACCAGGTTCATCAAACACAAACCCGGCACGACAAACTGGTAGAGGGTATTGGCGCACTGGGCGTCGCTGCCGTATGCTGCGCGGCGATATCATCGAACAGAATATACATTGTTGAGGAATGCCCGTATGGCAAATGAAGTAGAAGTACACACACAAACTTTTCGTGGCCATAACGATATTAAGCTGGTTGGCGATGCTTACGGTGATCCGTCAGCCGACCCCGTGCTTTTCCTCCATGGCGGTGGTCAGACCCGCCATGCCTGGGGCGGCGCGGCGAAAGCTCTGGCGGAAGCCGGCTGGTATGTGGTGACCCTGGATCAACGCGGCCACGGGGAAAGTGAGTGGGCCAAAGACAAAGACTACTCGGTAGACAGTTTTACCGCTGATGTTCTCAAGGTGGCGGCCACATTTAGCAAGTTACCTGCCTTTGTGGGCGCTTCAATGGGGGGCGGTACTGCACTCACCGCCCAGGGCGAGTCAGAAAAGCAGATCTGTTCCGCTCTGGTACTGGTCGATGTAACACCACGGGTTGAAATGAAAGGCGTTCAGCGGATCATGGATTTTATGACGCAAAAGCCCGAAGGTTTTGAAACCCTGGAAGAGGTAGCGGACGCAATTGCTGCCTACACGCCAAATCGCAAGCGAACCAAGAATCTTGCCGGACTGGAAAAGAATTTGCGGCAGCTGCCCAATGGTCGTTATCGTTGGCATTGGGACCCCGATATGATCGGAGTGCGCTTTGCCGAACGGATGGAATACCCAGACCGCCTGGCCGACGCAGCGCGTAATCTCAAAGTACCGACATTGCTGGTGCGCGGGCAACAAAGCGACGTAGTTAGCATGGAAGGCGCTAACGAATTCCTGGAGCTTGTTCCACACGCGAAGTTTGTCGATGTAAAAGATGCCGGTCATATGGTTGCAGGAGACCAGAACGATATCTTTACCCACGCAGTATTAGAGTTTTTGGGTGACCTTTAGCGGTTTTTTAGGCTGTTAGGCATTTGTATAAAAAAGGTCGCCCTGCATACAGGGACGACCTTTTTTATACGCCCAAATCCAAACTGAGCTAGCTGAGGGATCGGTTTTGAGCCTTTGATTCTCCGCCGGACAGCCAATGAATCCCGGTAGAGAGACCGGACAAACAGTAACCAAACAGTATAGGACAGTAAGAATTCGTTTCTATATAATCCGCTGTCACACAAATTCCCCATATAACCTTTTGGTATAAACCTTAAATTCCAACCTTATAACCTTCAAAAATGGAGCATGAAGTAATGCCGTTCAAAACAGATCCAGAGACGGGCTT
>JAUUYV010000157.1 GCA_030590275.1 Porticoccaceae bacterium | reverse complement strand
GCCCACCACTGCAGCAGCGGCAGCCATCGCCGGACTCACCAGATGAGTTCGCCCACCATTACCCTGGCGACCTTCAAAATTGCGGTTTGACGTGGAAGCGCAGTGTTCACCGGATCCTAGCTTGTCGGCGTTCATAGCCAGACACATAGAGCAACCGGGCTCGCGCCACTCCATGCCCGCTGCAATAAATATCTTGTCCAGGCCCTCGGCTTCCGCCTCGGCTTTAACGGCCTGTGAGCCAGGAACGATTAATACCTGCTTCACGCTTGCGGCTACCTTTCGCCCCCTGGCAACGGTAGCTGCCGCACGTAAATCTTCGATTCGAGAATTAGTGCAGGAACCGATAAACACCCGATCTACTGCAATGTCGGTGATCGGCATATCCGCCTTCAAACCCATGTAATCGAGTGCTCGCTCAATGCCATCACGCTGGGCTGCATCGACAGCCTGAGCGGGATTTGGCACTCGGCCACCTATTGGCACCACCATCTCCGGAGAGGTTCCCCAACTTACCTGTGGTTCAATCTCCTCACCACGCAAGTCCACCACCGTATCAAACACCGCATCGGAATCACTGTGCAGGGCGCGCCATTGCACCACCGCCTGCTCCCACAGATCGCCGCTCGGTGCATATTGGCGCCCCTTTACATAGTCGATAGTCTTATCGTCCACCGCCACCATACCCACACGGGCACCGGCTTCAATGGCCATATTGCAGACCGTCATCCGCCCTTCCATAGACATATCCTTCAGCACTTGACCACCGAATTCGATAGCGTGACCAGTACCCCCTGCGGTACCAATCTTGCCAATAACGGCCAGCACTACATCTTTAGGTGTCACACCTGAGCCAAGTTCGCCATCGACCCGAACCAGCATATTCTTCATCTTTTGCGTCACCAAACACTGGGTAGCCAATACATGTTCAACTTCAGACGTACCAATACCGTGGGCAAGTGCACCGAGAGCACCGTGAGTCGCAGTGTGCGAGTCGCCGCAAACTACGGTCATACCAGGTAGCGTTGCACCCTGCTCAGGGCCAATTACGTGGACGATTCCCTGCCCCGCATCGTTGATCTTGTATTCGACAATACCGAACTCAGCGCAGTTGTCGTCCAGAGTCTCCACCTGTATACGCGCCACCCTGTCGGCAATGGCTGCCACACCACCGGCGCGTTGCTCGGTATCGGTAGGGACATTGTGATCCGCAGTGGCCAGGTTGGCATCAATCCGCCAGGGTTTGCGGCCAGCCAGACGCAAGCCCTCAAAAGCCTGAGGCGAGGTCACCTCGTGCAGTAAGTGTCGATCTATATAAAGTAACGCCGAACCATCTTCACTTTCCGAAACCAGGTGAGATTCCCACAACTTGTCGTAGAGGGTCTTGCCAGCCATAAGCCTCTCCCAAAATTTAAACCTACTAGCGTGTGCAAGTTTAGTAAGCCGACACTAATAAAACAAATTCATATTTTTTATAATTTCTATTCTATATAGTAATTTGTTAATATATAAACATGGACGCCCAACAACTCGAAGCGTTTGTTGCGGTCGCTGAGACCGGCTCATTCTCAATCGCTGCAGAACGTATTCATCTCACCCAACCCGCCGTCAGTAAACGGGTAGCACTACTCGAGCATCAACTCGACTGCCTGTTATTTGACCGCATCGCTCGTCACATTAATCTCACCGAATCAGGTAATGAATTGTTGCCAAAAGCGCGACAGATTTTGCAAATAATATCTGACACGGAGCAGGCGATTCACGACTTATCTGGTAAAGTTACAGGCAGACTAAAAATCGCACTCAGTCACCATATCGGTTTGCACCGGGCGCCTGATATTTTGAAACGTTTTGCTACCACCTACCCTGAGGTGGCATTGGATGTCGATTTTATGGATTCTGAAATTGCCTACCAGGAAATCAACAAAGGTAGCTTTGACGTGGCCGTAGTGACACTGGCTCCAGAACCTAAAGAGAGAGTACAATCCAACACCATCTGGGTTGACCCATTAGTTTTAGTTACGGCCAACGACCACCCACTAATAAAAAAACGAAAACTGACTGCCTCGGAACTTGGCCAATATCCGGCAATCCTGCCCGGCTTATCAACCTACACCGGTAAAATAATAAAAGATTTTTTCGACCAGGAAGGAAACCGACTTAACATATCAATGGTTACCAATTATCTCGAAACCATTAAAATAATGGTTTCCGTAGGCTTCGGCTGGAGTATGTTACCAATGACCATGGTCGATCAAAGCTTAACGCCCATAAAATGTAAAGGACTCTCCTTAAGCCGGCGACTAGGTTATATTCACCACCGTGATCGCAGCCTGTCTAACGCGTCTCGTCGTTTTATCGATTTTCTTGAAGATGAAAAAGATAGTCATAACTACCAACAGAACTAATAACTCATGCCAACATTAAAACCCGAATCAATAAACAGGGAACAGTTCAACGACAACACCTTCAAATATTATCAACTCGGACACCCTGGTTCACTACTACCAACGACACCAACTCGAACTCGAACTCGATGCTAGCAAACGGAACGCCCTGACCATGTCCAAACCATCCTCGAGGCAGCCTTGATGAATTATTTAATTCGGCTTCTTTCATTATTGGCACTAGTGGCAGCATTAACGCTAAGCGGTATTGCACAGCATTTCACAGACAAAGCTTACCGCTGGCTAGGGCATGCGACCGTTCAAACCAATCAACCCAGCCCCGTATTACTCATCAATGTAAACGGTGACGCACTCGCCGCCGACCAGGATTATTGGCTCAAACTCATCCGCGCAATAAACGTCCACCAACCTCGACACATTACACTCGCCGTACAACCAACAAATGTTGATCAGGCTTTTTACCAAGAATTATCCCTGAATGCACCAGCCATTATCGCGGCTAAACCCATAGTAAACACCCAGGGCAAGATCTCCCCTGGCAGCCACATTCCACAACTTAATGCCCTGCCTCTAGGCTGGTTGTTCCCTCTCGTTTCAAACAAAGATGGCACCCTGGCTTACAACACCAGTGTCGGAAAATCTAATATTGTCCCAGGGCCCAACTCGGGTGTAAACAAAGCCGGACTACAAAGTGCCGAAGTTTTGGCTGTCCAAATGGGCCTTTCTGCGAAAACAATAAACAATCAGGCTGGAGATACGTCTGCTGATAACAAAGTGCCGGTTTTCCCCCAACATTTTCGGGTAAGGGCATCAAATGCAGAAGGCATTTTGCCCCAGGTGAACGCCGATGACTTAATAAAATCCGGGCTGGAAAAGGATCAGGTATCGGGTCGCTGGGTATTTATCGGACAAAATACACTCACACCCAGGTCTCTTTACTCAGATGGCTTGACCGCTGCCAATAGTCTGCAACGACGCGGCCATGTGTTAGCCGCATTGATACAGAACTCCTGGCTCCGAGCACTTCCCACCTGGAGTAACTGGTTAATTATCGTCTCTCTAATCGCTGCCTGGTATAGCCTCTTTACTCGTACTGCACAGTACCTCCAGCGATGGTTAATTTTTGCCTGGGTACTGGTCACGATAATCGGCCTGATCGCCATGTTTCGCTGGCTACACCTACTGTTGCCGCTAACCGAAGTCCTCTCCATCCCTTTTCTCGCCATGCTGGTGGAGAAAGGTCACCGCCAGCTGGGCGAAAAAGCAGCATTTAATCAAGTGCTCGAGATGACCGAACCACGCATGGCAAAACAGCGCGAGTTATCCGACTTTTATTTATCCGATGATTACTGGGACAAAATCCTCACCCTGATTCGCCAAACCTTGCAGTTAGAAGCAACCATTATTCTCGAATGCCCCACTGGAAAACCCCATCTCGATATCGTCGCCAAATACGGGTGTAGCGAAGCCCTGGTGTATGAAAAGCGCCGGGATTATCGTCGCGCTCCCTACGATACTGCTCTCAAATATGGCAAGCCGATACAGCCCGAACGCCCATTTTTCGATATCGACAGCCCACAGCAGGTGCAATACATTTGCCCCCTGCGCCATCGGGGAGAAACTCTCGGTTTCTGGGCCCTGAATCTACGCCGGGAAACCATGTTAGACATTCCTTTCTTCGAAGATGTCCTGCAAAAATATTCAAGACAAATCAGCGCACTACTTTACCAGCGCCAGCACATGAACCGAGGAAAAGCGGGCTTACTCCCGATGGAAATACAGGACGAGCATCTATCCGTCGATAAAAGTAGAGTATTGCAGCGAGTTGCAGCTCTCGAATCCCAACTGCGTAATCGGGATAATCTAATTAATGCCATGAAAACCGGATACTTACTCTATGATCTCTTTGGCGATCTAGTATCTGCCAATACCGCTGCAAAAGCTTTTGCCAATAGCAACAAACTAGCAATATTCGAGGGCAACGCCCTCGATCTGATAGTGACCTTAACCGGTTGTTCCCCCAACGAGGGACGCGAGACTTTACTCGATATCATCGTCCACAATTCTGATGCCATTTTGCCAGTGACTATCGAAAAAAGTAAGGCAACTCATGTCATCCAGGTTCGATTAGTACAGAATCATAAAGAATATCCGCAAACCGACATGGCTCCCCGACCTTTTGGGGCTCAGGGCATACTGTTTGAAATCGTTGATTACAGTCGCATCGCGAGACTGCATCGAGAAAAAGAAACACTACTGGTCAACCTTACTACTTCAGCCGCCGACATGCTGGGAGGTACTCACCTGGCCATTAGATCGGTCAAGCGATTATTGAGAACCAAAAAACAATCTACCGACAATATCGATAAGCTTGAAGATGCTTTCAATGAAATCAACACGGTAATGACGTCCCTGAGTAAACAATTATATTTATCCGAAGATATTATCCGTAATGGCCATCTCTATGTTGATATGAAAGTAGCCGTCGAAAACAGCCTTGCTCGCTATGGCCACGAACTGGTAGTCCGCATGATAGAGGTCATTGCCGATCTATCCGATTACTGTGAACTAGCCAAAACCGACACTAGCGACCTGGAGCGCGCGCTCGACAGAACATGGGCGGTGATGCTGGAAACTGCCAATGAGCACTCCCAACTGCACATCCTGCTGGATCAGGAAGAAGTTAATCACAAAAATATCGTCCGCTGCATCTTCATCAACCAGGGGCACGGGCTACCCAAGGAAACTATCGACGCCTTTAACTGCCGCGATCTGGAAAAACTGTCGCCTTCGCTAGGTGCACTACGACTTATGGTCGATGACATAATAGGCAAGGGAGGGACTTTAATGTTGCGCTCCAGTCCCGACTCAGTCACCGTTATTCTTGCGCTGGAAGCCTTTTCCGAAGCGGCTTAAAGCCTGTAAAAAGTGTTTCTTCTCGCTGCATCTAGCCAACTGGCCGACGCGGCTTCTCACCCAGGTCTGTTTATCGCGCATGAAAAAAAAACATG
>JAUUYV010000017.1 GCA_030590275.1 Porticoccaceae bacterium | reverse complement strand
TTTGTTTGGGCTGTAGCTTTATGGCAGCGGGGAAGCCGGCGCCGCCCATACCGGCAATGCCAGCATTACGAATCGCTTCCAGTAAGGTTTGGGGTGATTCCTGGCGATAGTCTTCAAACCCGCCGTGGTCAATCCAGCATGATTCTTTATCCGCTTCAATCACTATGCACAGAGCGGACATTCCCGATGAGTGGGGTATTGGGTATTCGTCAATATCTTCAATAATGCCGGAGCTTGGGGCATGCACTGGAACGCTAACTGGCCCTCTGGCTTCGGCGATTTGCTGGCCTTTGAGTACTTTGTCGCCAATTTTCACGCAGGGCTGAGCAGGCGCTCCGATGTGCTGGTTCAAAGGCAGTATCAGTTTGCCGGGTAGCGGTAAATCGCCAATAGGTCTGGACGTCGACTGATGTTTGTTTTCGGGAGGGTGAACGCCGCCGTGAAAGTCGCTGATTTTACGAACTTCAATGGCAGTTGCCTCCACAGTGGTGAGGCGTCGGGCATTTTCGGAAGTGTTCACGCGGCGACATCTCCGTGCTGGTCACTATTTTGTCTCTCCGTGGCAATAAGCTTTGTTTGCCACTGCTTTTCTGCCGATGGTGGCAAGTTCCAACGCCAGTCACTTAAGGTCGTGGCTATGGGTAACATATCGATGCAATCCACCGGGCAGGGTTCGACGCACAGGTCACACCCGGTGCATTCTGCGACGATAACTGTGTGCATAAGTTTTGCAGCACCCAGAATGGCATCTACCGGGCAGGCCACTATGCACTTGGTACAACCGATGCATTCGGCTTCGCGAATGTAGGCAACGGTTTTTACTTCGCTCTCTTCGCCATGCTCTTCGTCCAGCTCTGGAGCCGGTACATCCAGTAAATTCGCAATAGCGTCGATGGTGGCCTGTCCCCCTGGCGGACATTTGTTAATGGCGTCGCCATCGACAATGGATTCAGCGTAGGGCCGACAGCCCGGAAAGCCACACTGGCCGCACTGGGTTTGGGGTAGCAGTGAATCTACCTGTTCTACCAAGGGATTCCCCTCAATTTTGTACTTAACGGAGGCAAAGCCTAGTACTGCGCCAAACACGGCTGACATGCCAACCAGAGCAAATAGTGCGGTTAATAGGGGATATTGGCTGAGTATTTCCATCACGACTACGCTATACCAGTCCGGCAAAGCCCATAAATGCCAGAGACATTAAACCGGCGGTAATCATGCCAATGGCCGCACCTTGAAAAGGCAGAGGTACATCGGCTGCCGCCAGGCGCTCGCGCATGGCGGAAAACAAAATCAAAACTAATGAGAAGCCGAGTGCCGCCCCCAAACCGTAGAGAGCCGATTCCATAAAAGTGCGCATTTTGGCGGTGTTTTGTAGCGCGACACCCAGTACTGCGCAGTTGGTGGTAATTAATGGCAGAAAAACGCCCAATACTCGATACAGGAGCGGACTGGTTTTTTCGATAAACATTTTGGTGAATTGCACCACTACCGCAATGACTAAAATAAAGGCGATGGTTTTCAGGTATTCCAGCCCGAGCGGTATCAGTATCCAGGCATTGACCAGATAGCTGCTGATAGCGGCCAATGTGAGTACAAAGGTCGTAGCAGCTGCCATGCCGATAGCGGTTTCAAGTTTGTTGGAAACGCCCATAAAAGGGCATAGGCCCAGGAACTGGGCTAACACGAAATTGTTGACCAGTACTGTGCTGACCAGAATGATCAGGAATTCCGACATTTTAAGTACCTGTGGTGCAGTAGCCAATTATCGGGGATAGGCGTTCTTCATTCCAATAATAGATAGGGACGTTTTTAGGCGATTTTGTAATAACCGGGGAGCTAAAATAACGGTAAACCGGCGCTTTTGGAATCGATCGTTTCAAGTGATACGTTGGCCCGGTTTTGCTCCGCTGTCCGGGCTTAGCAAATAAATGCCATCGTCATCACCTGCGGCCAGTACCATACCTTCAGACAGGCCAAAGCGCATTTTACGAGGTGCGAGATTGGCCACCATTACCGTCAACCGGCCTTCCAGTGCTTCGGGCTTATAGCTGGACTTAATCCCCGAGAACACATTGCGGGTTTCACTGCCAATATCGAGGGTGAGCTGCAGGAGCTTGTCCGCCCCTTCGACAGTTGTTGCCGAAACAATGCGAGCTACCCGCAAATCCACTTTCATAAAGTCATCAAAGTTGATTTCCGAGGCGATATCTTCAAAGGCAATGGCTTTCGAGGATGGCGTTTCCTGTTTGGCCACTTCCCCAGAGGAAGTTTCAAGCGGCGCGGATTCCACACTTGCGTCTACCATGCTGTCCACCTTGTCTTTTTCTACGCGTTGCATCATCGGCTTAAAGGTTTCAATTTTGTGGTCGAGTAGCGGGGTGATTTCCTCGTTCCAGGCCAGGGGATCGTTCAGGAAGGCCTCGGCCTTGATGGCCATGCCGGGCAATACGGGTTTAAGGTAAATACACAGAACCCGAAATAGATTAATTCCCAGCGAGCAAACTCCCTGTACTTCACTTGCATTGGCGGGATCATTATTCAGCTTCCAGGGTTCTTTTGCAGCGATGTATTCGTTGGCGGCATCGGCGAGAGCCATAATTTCACGCATGGCTTTGCCGAAATCTCGGTTTTCGTAGTGTGTGGAGATGCTTTCGCCACCGCTTACTGTTTGTTGCCAAAGCTCGGGCTCGATAACGCTATCCGCCAGTATTCCCTCGTGGTTTTTAGTAATAAATTTTGCACATCGGCTGGCGATATTGACGACCTTACCCACCAGATCACTGTTTACCCGCTGTACAAAATCCTCCAGATTGAGGTCGAGGTCTTCAATGCCGGACGATAGTTTTGCCGCAAAGTAGTAGCGCAGGTATTCCGGTTCCAGGTGATCGAGATAGGTACGGGCATTAATAAATGTACCTCTCGATTTGGACATTTTTTTGCCATTAACCGTTAAAAAACCGTGTACGCAGATTTTATTCGGGGTGCGAAAGTTGGCACTTTTTAGCATGGCTGGCCAAAACAGAGCGTGGAAGTTCACGATGTCCTTGCCGATAAAGTGATAGACCTCAGCTTGTGACTCTGGCTCCCAAAAAGCATCGAATTCAATATTTTCCCGTTCGCAGAGGTTTTTAAAGCTGGCCATATAACCGATTGGTGCATCGAGCCACACGTAAAAATATTTGCCCGGCGCATCGGGTATTTCAAAACCGAAGTAGGGAGCATCTCGGCTGATGTCCCATTCCTATAAGCCGATATCCAGCCATTCGCGAAGTTTATTGGCGATTTCCGGGCCAACATGCCCAGCTCCGATCCAGTCTCGCAAAAAGTCGCTGAAAGCGGGCAGGGTGAAGAAGTAGTGAGTAGATGTCTTTTCCACCGGGGTGGCACCGGAAATCGCTGACCTTGGGTCGATTAATTCCGCCGGTGAGTAGGTGGCACCACATTTTTCGCAGTTATCGCCGTATTGGTCTTCTTCTTTGCAGCGAGGACAGGTGCCGACAACGTAACGATCGGCGAGAAATAATTGTTTTTCCGGATCGTAGAGTTGGGTAATGTCGCGAGTAGCGATGTGTCCATTAGCATTCAGACGACGATAGATCTCCTCGGACAAGACACGGTTTTCGGGTGAATGAGTCGAGTGATAATTGTCGAACTCGATAAGGAAGTGGCTGAAATCGTCCTGATGCTCCGCGTTAACTTTGTCAATCAGAGCTTCCGGACTTATGCCCAGCTCCTCGGCCTTGAGCATAATTGCAGTACCGTGGGCATCGTCGGCGCAGACGTAGTAACATTCGTGCCCGCGCAATTTTTGAAAGCGCACCCAGATATCCGTTTGAATGTATTCCACCAGATGGCCAAGGTGAATGGATCCGTTGGCATAGGGCAGAGCACTGGTTACCAGGATGCGTCGCTTGTTGTCGTTTGAGTTCATTGAGTCAGGGTCTAAACGTTGTGGCCTGGATTAGGGCCGGGGCGAGATTAGGATCTGGGCGAGTTAGGCCCAAAAAAGGCCGTGATTGTAGCGGTTTTAATGTTTTTTTTCATCAGGCACAAGAGCTAGAGAGGCTAAGCTAATGGCGCACGACGCTGCATCAGCAGGTGGGGTAGGGCAGGCTCAGGCGGGATCGGAAGATGGTACGCCTGAAGGGCTGAAAGATGTCACGCATATTGTTGCAGTGGCTTCGGGCAAAGGCGGTGTTGGTAAGTCCACAACCACCATGAATCTGGCTTTGGCCCTGTTGGCTGAGGGGCAGCGAGTCGGCATACTGGATGCTGATATTTATGGCCCTAGCGTGGGTATGCTGGCGGGTGTACCGGCGGGAACTCAGCCAAAGGTGATCAACGGTAATACCTTTGTGCCGGTTGAGGCTTTTGGTTTAAAAACTAATTCAATGGCTTACCTGGTATCTGACAGTACTCCTATGGTGTGGCGCGGGCCAATGGCCGGCGGTGCGCTGGTGCAACTCTTAACTCAAACCCTGTGGGGAGAGCTGGATATACTGCTAGTCGATATGCCACCGGGTACGGGTGATATTCAACTGACACTGGCGCAAAAGGCAGAGCTTGCCGGTGCCGTGATCGTGACCACGCCTCAGGATATTGCCCTGCTCGATGCCCGTAAAGGTATCGAGATGTTTCGTAAGGTGAATGTTCCGGTGCTTGGCGTAGTCGAAAATATGGCTCTGCATATCTGTTCCCAATGTGCTCATACGGAGGCGATATTCGGCGAAGGTGGGGGCGCTAAGGTTGCTGGCGAATACAATGCCGAGCTACTAGGTTCCCTGCCTCTGGATCGTCGTATCCGCGAAGGCGATGCAGGCAATCCGATAGTGGCGGATGATCCAGAAGGTGAAATTGCCAGGAGTTATCGTGCTATTGCACGCGCGTTAATCAAGGCTCTCGACGGTGTGGAAGTGGCTGGCCCAGAAATTATTATTGGGGATTAGCGAGACCAGAAATATTGGGTGTCGTCGTTTTTTTGAAGTACGGGAAAGTCATTCAAAATTTTTATCGGGAGTAAGTGATTTGAGTATTAAGCCGGACACATGGATTCGCCGCATGGCCGTGGAGCAGGGCATGATCGAACCCTTCATCGAGCAGCAAGTGCGGCAGCCGGATGCCAACGGCGACAAAGTCATTTCCTACGGGGTGTCGAGCTACGGTTACGATGTGCGTTGTTCCGAAGATTTTAAGATTTTTACCAATGTGCATTCAGCGACGGTTGATCCTAAAAATTTCGATACCAACAGTTTTGTCGATGTTCGCGGTGATCATTGCATTATCCCGCCTAATTCCTTTGCGCTGGCACGCACCGTGGAATATTTTCGTATACCGCGCAACGTGCTCACCATTTGTCTGGGTAAATCTACCTATGCCCGTTGCGGCATTATTGTCAACGTGACACCACTGGAGCCGGAGTGGGAGGGACATGTCACCCTGGAGTTTTCCAACACTACCACCTTGCCTGCCAAGGTCTATGCTAACGAGGGTGTTGCCCAGATGCTGTTCTTCGAATCCGATGAGGTTTGCGAGACCTCCTACAAGGATCGGGGTGGTAAGTATCAGGGGCAGACCGGGGTTACTCTGCCGAAAGCTTGATCAGCGTGGATGATCTTCCAGTTGGGATTTAATAGCCTGAAGCTTGAGTTTTATCATGCGTGTATTTTCGGGGCCCATTCGAATCAATAGTTTGTGTGCCGCAGATAAGTCTTCCAGACTGAAGTCAGCGTAGGAATAGGTAACCGTGTCCAGTTTTAGAACGGGCGGGGTGTCCAGTTCGGGGGCTGCCAACAGGTGGTCGATTGCTGTGAGCAGCCGATGATCAAAAGGTAAGGCCGTTTTTCCATCGCTTGCGGTATCACTGCCTAACTGGTGATAGGCCTCTTCAAAAAGTGGGCGAAAATGGTGAAAAAACGCAGCGAGTTTTTCGTCATCCAGACGCTCGATTACGCTTAGGTAAGCATTATAGCGATAATAGTTAGTGGGGCTTAGATAGATTTTTCCATCGATATGGTCGACAGAAAAATCAGTTTTTGGAGGTGTGAGCGGGAGGATTTTGCGTTGAATTTGGCCGTGGGATAGTCCACTGATAAGTGCCGTAGCTCGTTGGATTAAATGATCGCTGGCGAGCCACTGCTCAAACGCGGGTGAGTCTCCCACAGTATTACTGAATTGTTCAGCAAGGTGCTGTCTAAGCACTTCATCGCTTTCGTCCAGGCTGGGGAGTGGCGGTTCGGGATGGTCGGGGGCAGGGTCTTTCCTGGGTATGGTTTTCACCGCAGGGGCATCGTTAGTAGGTGGTTCGGATATTGGCGGCGTTTCGCTTTCTATGACTGTTGAATCTACGCTGTTTGGTGGTGTGCCATAGATCTGATGGAAAAACTCCAATAATTGAGGTTTGAGTAAAAATAGAGCACCGCCAACAATAATAAGCGCGACCAACAACAGTAATAGGTTAATTACCGTCGTGTTTCCTTTACTGGTACAGGATTTCACTTTCATGGTGCTTATTTCCGATGGTTAGCTCTTGAGGGGTCCTTATTAAGCTCTATTTTTTTGTTTGGTTCTTTAAGCTTGCTTCTTAAAAACTAGATTTAAATTTAGTTCGTAGACTTCATTATCTTGCTTTATTTTTTTTTGTCTTCTACTTTTAGGCCTAGTGCCCTCTGTGTTGCTTCGGGTAGTCCGGTTGGGTCCATCAATCCGTCATACAGTTTTAACCAGTGGGTATGCGCAAGTTGGTGCAAATGGAAGGCGTTCTGCATTGCCACATCGCGGCCTTGGGCATCCTGACAGGTATTGATGGCTTTTTTTGTTAGCTTAAGCGCAAACCGTGATTTAGAAGCGATCTTACGCGCCATTATCATAGAAGCCTCCTGTAGCTCTTCGCGCGGCACCACCTTATTTACCATGCCCAGGCGCAAGGCATCTTCGGCGCTAAGTGAGTCGGAGGTAAACAACATTTCCTTAGCTTTACGTACGCCCACTTCCCAGAAGTGCGCGAAGTATTCAACGCCACCGACACCAAAACTGACAGTCGGATCGGTAAAGCTTGCGTCATCCGTGGCGATAATTAGATCGCAGGGCCAGGCGAGCATCAAGCCACCGGCAATGCATTTCCCCTGTACTGCGGCAATGGTCGGCTTTGGAATGTTGCGCCAACGCTCGCTAAAACCCAGGTATATTTCTTCCTCGCGACTCATCTGGGCTTCTGCACCTGCGCAGGTAAATCCGCACATAGTCCCCACCGTGTCATGATCGTACATGTTTTCGTACCAGTTCTTTTCACTGAGATCATGACCTGACGAGAAATGTTTTCCATTAGCCGCCAGGATAATGACACGGATGTCTTCATCCTGGGCGGCACGATCGAAGGCAGCATTTAATTCGTATAGAAATTTCGTATCCTGCGCATTCGCCGTTTCCGGCCGATTAAGTACGATGCGTGCGATGCCGTCTTCCGGGGTTTCATAGAGGATAAATGTGGCGTCAGTTTTTACGTCCATTGTCGTTCCATTTGTGGCAAAGAAAGATAAGAGCATAAACACCCTGTATAGCCAAGTCTAGCTGATCAATACTGATACGGTTTTTTAGCTGTGGATATCAGAGCTCATAAATTAGGTGCTAAGCTCACTGTCAAACCTGGCAGTTATTCAAGCAATTAGCCAGTTGAGAAATCATCCAGGGGCTAGATTTCAACTCGGTTTTACATGCCCCCGAAGTGCCAATCCAAACCCAGATGGGTTATATTCGCTGACTAATATAACCTGGTATAAAAGCGAAAGGCTTCATGGAAGTTAATAGAGAAAACCTGGAAACCCTTCGCATTGAAGTACGCGAATGGTTGAGCGAAAACATTCCAGCCGACTGGCGAGCGCGACAAACTGGTGGTGATACCGAAAGTTTCCTGGCAACGCAGCGCGAGTGGCTCGCACGCCTTGTCAGTGCAGGTTATGCCGCACCGCACTGGCCTGAGCAATGGCCCGGAGGTGGGCGATCGCTGGCTGAACAGGTGGCGATTTTTGAAGAAATAGCGCGAGCCGATGCGCCTCGTATGAGCCTCCATTTTATCTCTCTCTATCACGCAGCGATGACCTTATGTGAATGGGGCACTGAAGCACAAAAGGCTCAGCACTTACCCGCGATACTCAAAGGTGAAATTTGGTGCCAGGGATTTTCTGAGCCTAATGCCGGCTCGGACCTGGCATCTCTGAGCACCAAAGGAGAGCTGAGGGGTGATCGCTACGTGATTAACGGCCAGAAGGTTTGGTCTACGGTAGGCCAGTTTGCCGACTATTGTCTGTTGCTGGTGCGTACTGATACCACGGTAGCCAAGCAGGCTGGTATTACTTTTTTGTTGATGGACATGAAATCTAAAGGCGTAGAAGTTCGCCCGATTTTACAGATTACCGGCGATGAGGAATTTGCGGAATTGTTTCTTGATGATGTTGAAATTCCACTGGAAAACCGAGTCGGCAAGGAAAACCAGGGCTGGCAAGTTGCCCAGACAACACTGTCTTCTGAGCGCGGCCTGACACTGGTCGAACTTATCGAGCGACTTTACCATTCACTTTGGCGACTGGTGGCTATTGCCACCAAAGACGGCGAAGAAAATGATCGTCTCGACGATGAAATGCGCCGTCGCATTGTGGATATGACGACTCGGATTGAAGGTGCGCGCGTTCTGGTCAGTGAGATGATGATGAAACGGATTGCCGGAGAAGAAGCGATGGGCGACGCCTCTATTATTAAACTGGCTTACGCGCGTATTCTCCGTGATTTCACCGTATTAGGTATGCGTTTGCAAGGGATGGCTGGACAGTATTGTGAGCCTTTTACGCTAGGTGCTGGTTATGAGACCGGCAACTGGATGTTCGACTTTATGAATTCCTACCAATGGAATATTGCCGGTGGTAGTAACGAAATTCAACGTAACATTATCTCGGAGCGGGTTTTGCTAATGCCTCGCGAGAAAAAGTCTTGAATCGCACATTAAGGATGCGAGGGAAGGAGCCGCAGTGAGCACACAGATGGACGTTGGAGAATTACGAGAAGCGGCACGCCGCGTTCTTGACGAACACGTCGACAGGAGAGCGCGATACTCGGCGCAAAAATCCGATGGTGATGCAGAATTGCGTGAGCTCATGGCTGAGCTGGGGTGGATGCTACTCACGACACCGGAGGAGCTCGATGGCCTGGGCCAGTCTTTTGAGGCTTTAGCGCCTATCTATACCGAATTGGGGCGGACACTGGCGTCGGTGGCTTTCGTCGGCGGCATGGCCGCAGCTGACGCGCTCATTTTGGCCAGAAAATTGCCGCGTACAGACGAATTATTGAAGTCTATCGGTTGTGGCGAAATCGTTGTAGCAATAGCGGTGGTCGAAACGCGTACGCTTAGCATCGAAGATCAAGGCACCACGGTGGCTGTGAGTGGGGTCTTGCATGATGTTTTTGAGGGCGGGTTGGCAAGCCATTTGTTGATTGTGCCAGCCGGTAATGGGGAGTTGCCGGTAACGTTGATTGACCTGAGTAAGAAAGGGGTCACCGTGACCGATATCGCCACCTGGGACAGAACTCGCAACCTTGCTACTGTGCAACTCGATGCGGCGATTGGTGAGATATTATGTACTGGCACTGTCGCCGCGCAAGCTGGGGCGGCGGTTCGTGCGCATTTTGATTTGGCGCTCGCCTGTGATTCTCTTGGTGGGGCCGATCAAGCACTTGCCGAGGCGATTGCCTATATGGGCACTCGCGAACAGTTCAATCGCCCCATTGGTTCGTTCCAGGCACTTAAACATCGGGTTGCCGATCTTAAGGTGGCGCTGGAGGTGGCCCGTGCGTTTACCAATGAAGCATGTAGAATATTTGCCATTCGGGGTGATGGGTGGATGAGCCTGGCTGCCCAGGCTAAGGTAATCACAGCAGAGGTTTACCGCGGAATTACTGAGGAGTCAGTGCAATTTCACGGTGGTATTGGCGTAACCTGGGAGCACGATTGCCATTTATTTATGAAGCGAGCTTTTCTAAACGAGATGTTAGGTGGAACTCCTGAGCAGTACAAAGATCGTGTTGCCCCAGATATTTTTCGGCGGGCAGCTCATCGTAGGATAGATAATAACAATCGTTAAAGTTGTGGGTGCCGGTAATTACGGGTTATTTTTTTATTGTTGCAAGGCCTATAAGATTTACATTATTTTTAATAACTACAAATTAATTAGGAGAACATGGTATGGATGTGGGAGTTATATTTCCGTTTCAAAGTAGCAGCAATCAGCCTATGACTGATCTGCAAGTATTTCAAAAAGAAATCGCAGTTGCAGAGCTAGTTGAACCACTGGGTTTTAACTCTATCTGGGGGCCTGAACACCATTTTACAGACTATGCCATGTGCCCAAACCCGTTACAGTTCCTGACTTATATGGCGGGCAAAACAAAAACAATCAAACTGGGCACCGCAGCGATCATTCTGCCCTGGCACAAGGATCCCTTAAGAATTGCGACCGACCTGTCAATGTTGGACAATCTTTCTAATGGTCGCGTGATTATCGCTTTCGGGCGTGGGATTGGTCGTGTTGAATACGATGGGTTTGGTATTGATATGAATGCTTCCCGCGATATCTTCAATGAATCAGCGAGTATGATTCTTGCGGCGCTCGAGAGCGGTACTATGGAGGAACATAAAGGCGCTCATTTTGACCAAATCCGTCGTGATATCCGGCCCGCCCCATTCAAAAGTTTCAAGGATAGAACCTATATAGTTTCTATGTCTCCGGATACTGTTCCACATGCGGTTCGTATCGGTGGTGCGATGATGACCTTTGCCATTGCTCCCTGGGAGCAGCGAGCCAAGGATATTTTAAGATATCGCGAACTGTATTCGAAAGAGTATGATCGACCGGCGCCTCCAACATCGGCTAATATTTTTACTATTTGCGACAATGATCCAGGTCGCGCGAAAGATATGGCCCATAAATATATGGCCGATTACTGGGAGTCAGCGATGAAGCATTACGAAATGCAGGGAGAGCATTTCAACGACATCAAGGACTATGAGTTTTATGGCCGTTCCGCCGTTGCCATGCGCGAAGAAACTAAGCGAGTCACCGAACAGTATGTCGAACAACAATTATATGGCACACCGGATCAAATTCTAGAACGGATCAAGGGCATCGAAGACATTATTGGCCCGCTTGAACTGAACTGTTTTTTCTCATTTGCTGGAATGGATTATAGCTACACCAAAGATAGCATGACTTTGTTCGCGGAAAAGGTGCTGCCAACGCTGAAAAAGTGGGATAGCGCTTCGACCGTTGCATAGGATACCCTGAAAGATTAATCGCAGTAGAGTTGTGCCGATTATCAGGTAGTGGTTTTTGTTTCCAACTTCGCAGCGGGGCTTTTACTTTCGCATCTTTCATGGTCTAAAAAATATGCAATGGTGACCTATGGT
>JAUUYV010000217.1 GCA_030590275.1 Porticoccaceae bacterium | reverse complement strand
GGGCCCGGGCATCTCGTTTGGGGTTGGCGTACATGGCCCAGGCTCGCGGCCTGATGCCTTCGCGGAACATGGTGCTAAGGCGGAAAAATATGCCGGTGGGGTCGTTGATGAATTTGAACAGGGCTGACTGAGTGGCGTAGGGTACGCCCAGTTGAGCATTACATATTTTGGCCAAATTGCTGATGCCGCCACTATGATCGGGATCGCCGTGGGTGCATATCACCAGATTGACGTCTTCGGGTTCCCGGTTCAGTACTTCGCGGATAAAGCCCAGCACATATTTTTCACCATGCCAGGCCACATCGACGACGAGTAGTCCTTTATCGTCTTCGACGACATAGCTGTTTACGTGGCGGCCTTTAACTTGATAGATCTCCATCACATCAATGGGTGCCAGATGTTACCCGGAGAAAAACACCCCACTTTACCGAATGGCAGGTGGGGTGTTTTGTCCGGGATAGCGCCTTTAGTGTGTTGTCGCATAGTTTTGACGACAGTTACCTTCCTGGCTGTGTAGTTAAGTGGCGTAGTTAAGCGGCTTCAACGGTATTGTCCCACTTCTTGAGTGTTGGCAAGGCTTCATCGGCAAATAGCTTAATGCTTTCTTTCGCGTAGTCGTAGTCCATCCCCGCGTAGGTGAAGAAGCAATTCAATTCCAGGGCTCCGATAATATCCTCAATACCTTTTAGCTTTTCCAGACATTGATCGGGTGTACCGTAAATTTGCTGTTCGACATATTGCTCGGTCACCCGGTCAGCATTTTCACGCATGGCGACTGCTGAGCGGCCATAGTGTTCGTAGCCTTTGATGTCGTCGAAATGCTCGCCTTTCATTTCGTAGTGAGCCATGGCTGATTCCCAGTAATCGCCCATATATTTATAGGCCATATCTTTGGCTCGGCCCGGGTCTTTGTCGCAGATGGTGAAAATATTAGCCGAGGTTGGTGGTGCTACGCGGCCCTGTTCTTTCTGGAACAGTTCGCGATATAACTTGATGTCTTTTGCACGTTGCGTCCAGGGGCCGACCGCGAAGGTCATCATTGCACCGCCCAGGCGGGCGGCATGAGGGACGGTGTCGGGGGACATAGAGACGATATAGGTGCGATCTTTAAAGCTTTTGAACGGAGCGGGGCGGATGTCTCGCTCAATCTGATCAAAGTAGGTGCCGTGATGTTCCTTCATTACTCCGGTTTCGAGGGCGTCGAGAATCATCGGGGCGGCTTCGTTGTAGCGATCTCGGGAGCTGTTCATGTCGATACCGAAACCGTCGTATTCAACTCGTCCCAGGCCTCGGCCCATACCTAAAATCACTCGGCCATTGGAGAGGTTATCTAACATCGCTACATCGGTGGCTATCCTTAAGGGATCTTTGTGCCAGGGTAAGATGATAGCGGCGGTGCCTAGTTTGATGGTGCTGGTCTGGCCGGCCATAAAACTCAAAAACTGCATGGTGTTGGGGCACATGGTGTAGTTAGTGAAATGATGTTCTACGCCCCAGATAGAGTTAAACCCGAGTGGTTCTGCAAGTTTCGCGAAGTCTACTTCCTTTTGATAAATTTCCAGATCAGATAAGGGCTGATTCTGGCTGCTTTGAAATGCCATAACTACACCAACGTCCATCGCATTGTCTCCTTTGAGTAAGTGATTAAAAGTGTCATATTTTAAGGGCTTGGAATTTCAATAACTCTGACAAACAGAGCGTTCGAGCTGCCCGCATAGTAATATGAACTATTAATACACACCAGCGCAGAGAGGGAGGGTTTAGCTTATGAGTGATCAGTCAGGTAATTCAGGCGAGCGGGCGATTGAAGAAGTATTTGTCGATGTGACAACCGCAGACGGTGAGATGGAATGCTTTGCAGCCTGGCCCAGTGATGGTAGCGCTTACCCACCAGTTATTTTGTATATGGATGCTCCGGGAGTTCGCGGAGAGCTCTATGAATTTGTCCGCAGAATTGCTAGACAAGGATATTTTGCCGTCATTCCTAACCTCTATTATCGCTACGGCGTTAAGGAGGCCGGCGCCAATATGATGGAAATGCTCTACGCGCATACTAATACCATGATTATTAGCGATACAGCGGGTTTGATCACCTGGATTGATGCTAACCCCCATGCTATCCACGGCGGGCCCATAGGCTGTATTGGCTACTGCATGAGCGGTAAGTTTGTCTTAGCGGTAACCGGGAGTTACCCAGAGAGGTTTAAGGCGATGGTATCGATGTACGGTGTCTCTCACGTCACCGACGAGGAAGACTCGGCGCATTTGTTGATACCCAACATACTGCCCGATTGTACTTTGTACTTTGGGTTTGCAGAGCACGATCCCTATGTGCCGGATGAGGAAATTGAGTTCCTCAGGCAGGCCTTTACCGAACACAAGGTCGATAGTGTGGTAGAAAAGATTCCCGAAACCGGTCACGGCTTTGCCTTTCCCGAACGCATGGGCTATCACCATGAAGCTGCAGAACGACATTGGGAAGTAGCGTTTGAGCTATTTGGACGCAAGCTAAAATAAGCTCGCTTATTGGCGTTTGCCCGCAGGAGTGTGTGGCAGCCGCCGGGGGCTTGCCTGGCTCCCGGCTTAGGAGTAGGCCGGAATGTTTTCAGGGAAGGCTATAATTTAGAGAAATTTATTTTATATTAAACACCTAGTTATATGATTAAATTAATAAATTACGTTAATAAGTTCGTTGGGCGCTGGTTTCCACAGGCAGGCTTGATCCACTTTGGTTTCTGAAACCTCAGACCTCAACGAGCACCTTGTCTCCGTCTACCGATACGGGGTAAGTGCTTAGACATTTTTCCTTGCGGATTACGTTAAGTACCTGGATTCCCGGTGGGAAGTTAGCCCATTTTATAACCTCGCCATCGGTGACATTAAACTGGGCTCGGTGGATAGGACATTGCAGTATTTTGTTATCGAGCAATTTGCCATTTTTCAGAGGCAACATGAGGTGCGGGCAATGGGTTTGTGTGGCGTAATAGCCGTCCTCTAAATGGAAGAGAATGACTTTGGTGTTGCCCGCTGTGACTACTTTACGATCGCCAACGGGGATGTCATTTACGGTAGCTACGATATGTTGTGTCATTGGGATACCTCGTCTGGTGTGGTCTGAATTACTTTTATTATGGTTTATAGCCCTGGCTAGTTGGTGCAGGGACTCTTTCATACTGATACTGTGGCTCAATAATACTGAACAAGCCCAGATATGTGAATGTTAAAGTGATAGGGATAGGGATTGAAGCGGAACACCTGGACAGCTAACTACAACGATAAATAACGATATTGATAAGGAAACAGATCATGAAAAATAGGTTGTGGTGGTTTGGCTATTGCCAGGTATTGATGGGCGTGGCGATTTCGGCCGTTGTACTGTCGATAGAGGCGGGTACAGTTGGGGGGAGTGAAAAAGCCCATATTTTTGCAGATATTTTACAGGGCCCGGATCGAACGCCGAGCTGGATAAGCCGAGATCAGTATCGACACCCTTCAGAAACCCTGGAGTTTTTTACCGTGCGGCCAGAGATGACAGTGGTCGAAATTTGGCCGGGGCGAGGCTGGTATACCGAGATTCTGGGGCCGTATCTTGAGCAGGGCAAGTTATATGCAGCTCATTTTTCTGCGGATTCATCGCTGAAGTATTTTCGGGAAGCACGAACCTTTTATGCAGAAAAGTTGCTGGCTTATCCGGAGGTGTATTCCACTACGGAGCTGGTGGAGTTTAGCCCTAAAAATGGAGTGTTAAATGTTCCTGATGGCAGCGCTGACCGGGTACTAACATTTAGAAACGTGCACAATTGGTTGAGCTCAAAGAATGAAGCCGACGCATTTAACCTGTTTTTTAAAGCCTTAAAACCAGGAGGCATTCTTGGCGTGGTCGAACATCGTGCTCCAGCGGGGACTAGCTGGGAGACGATGAAGGTGTCGGGATATATGACTGAGGCCTATGTCATAGAGCTGGCAGAGCGCGCCGGTTTTACGCTCGACGGAAAGAGCGAAGTGAATGCCAATCCAAAAGATTCGGCTGACCATCCGAAAGGCGTGTGGACCTTGCCCCCGACTTTGCGTTTAAAACAAAAAGACCGGGAAAAATATCTGGCAGTGGGTGAAAGTGATCGCATGACACTGCGTTTTAAAAAGCCAGAGTAAGAATGCCCAGTTCTCCACGCCAGTGATTGTTATCCCCCCCAAAAGTCTGTCCGACGAATTGTTATCGGCGATTATTGAGGATTACGTGACTCGTGAAGGCACGGATTACGGGCTTAGAGAAACTGATCTTGCCGCCAAGGTGGCGCAGGTTCACCGCCAGATAGAGCGCGGAGAAGTGTTGATCACCTTCGATGAAGAAACCGAAAGCTGTAACCTGCTATCCAAAGCAG
>JAUUYV010000021.1 GCA_030590275.1 Porticoccaceae bacterium | reverse complement strand
TGGTAGTCCTGCCCGCACTGTTAACGACCAACAGCCCCCTCAATTTGCTTCCCTTGAAGAAGAACGAATCCACCGCAAACAACGCCTGGTAGCAGCCTTTCGCCTATTTGGAAAGTTTGGCTTCGATGAAGGTGCCGCGGGGCATATTACGGCGCGGGATCCAGAACATCTGGACCATTTCTGGGTTAACCCTTTCGGCCTCTCCTTTAAGCAAATCAAATTAAACGATCTACTGTTAGTCAACGAAACCGGCGAAATCGTCGCTGGTGAGGGCTTACTCAATGCCGCCGCTTTCACGATTCACGCTAATATTCATGCCGCCCGTCCCGATGTGATCGCAGCTGCGCATACTCATTCAGTGTATGGCAAAAGCTGGGCTTCACTAGGCCGCACACTTGATCCTTTAACTCAGGATTCCTGTGCTTTTTATGAAGACCACGTGCTCTTTGACGACTTTACCGGGGTAGTACTGGATATGGCCGAAGGCAAGCGTATAGCCAGTAGCCTGGGACAAAAAAAAGCCTGTATCCTGCAAAACCATGGCCTCCTTACTGTGGGTGGCTCAGTCGATTCCGCCGCATGGTGGTATATCACCATGGAACGTACCTGTCAGGCCCAACTGCTGGCAGAAGCTGCGGGCACACCGAAATTGATTCGGCCTGAAATTGCAAAACTTACCTTTGACACCATTGGCACAGAGCAATCCGGATGGTTTAGCTTCCAGCCTCTGTACGATGTCATTGTTGCCGAACAAGTGGATATATTCGATTAAGCGAAGTTAGGCAACAAAAACCTTTTGTTTCTTTTCAACTCTATTTCTCAACTCTGCGCTTGCGCTTCGAAACCGGTTTCACAACTAAACTTTCCTTTGCTGTAACCCGGCGGCAGTGCTTGTTACAATTCCACTCGAAGAACTATAAATTTAGCGACTCTTTTCAAATTCGATGGAAGCCCCCTTGAACTTAGCGATCTCTATTGAACAAGCATGCGTTTTCTCCGGCTTATTCGCGATAATTATTGGCCTAACCGCTACCAGGCTCCGACCTGCTTTTATTTTTGGTGGTGTTATCTCCTTTTTATATATTGTCGATATGATCAGTCTGAAAAACGCGCTCAGTCATTTTACCAATAGCGCACTGGTCACATTAGTCATGCTGATTTTGCTGGTGCTCGTGTTCGAAAAAACACGCTTGTTCCAGCAATTCGGAGAAAAGATCTTCAAAGGTAACTACCTTTTTGCATTATTCAAACTCAGCATAGTATCAGGCCTGATGTCCTCATTAGCCAATAATACTGCGGTGGTCGCCTCCTGCATGGGCACAGTTAAAAACCAGACACATTTTGCGCCTTCGCGACTATTGATCCCCCTGTCTTATGCTTCTATCTGGGGCGGCACACTCACTCTGGTTGGAACATCCACTAACCTGATACTCAACGGTCTCGTTATTGAGAATGGTCTGGGTACATTAAAGATGTTCGACTTTACTCCCATCGGAATTCCAATATTTATTATCTGCCTGGGTGTGCTGCTTTTGGTTGCACCGAAAACCCTGCCCAGGCGAGAAATGGAAAGCGACGAGACAAAAACCTATTTCCTTGAAGCCCGAGTAGAACCCGATTCTCCCTTGATTGGGAAATCTTTAAACGACAATGGTTTTCGTAATTTAATTAAGCTCTTCCTTGTCGAAGTTATTCGAGACGAACACGTAATCAGCCCCGTATCACCTGACGAAATTATTGAAGGCGGAGATATTCTGGTTTTCTCTGGGGACATTGAAAACGTTCAAACATTAAGTCAATTCAAGGGTCTATCGGTATTTGAAGATAAACAGGCGAGTCTGAGCGACAACCTGGTAGAAGTAGTGATTAGCCATGATGCCCCTATTCGGGGCCGATCTATCCGGGAAATCAACTTTCGAGCTCTGTTCGATGCCGCCGTAGTGGCGGTACGTCGAGGCGATCAGCGGATTGGTGGTGGACTCGGCGGAATCGTACTACAGCCGGGTGACAGTTTAATACTAGCTACTGGCCATGACTTCAGTAGCCGCCATAATTTACCCCGTAACTTTATTGTCCTCGGGAATATTGAAACCCGAGACCACCTTCCGACAATGGTGGAATATGCGGCAATTCTAGGCTTTGTGGCCATTATCGCCCTCGCAGCTTTGGGTATACTCACACTATTCAAAGGCCTGATTATTATGTTTGGCATCCTTATGGCAACGAGGCTACTGAGCATTAACGACATTCGCCGAAATTTTCCCTTTGAGCTAGTCATTGTAGTCGGCGCTGCCCTGGGCTTTGCACAAGCAATGCAATCCTCGGGCGTAGCTCAACTGATCGCCGATGGCTTTATTAACGTGTTTGGGAGCACCGGTGTTTATGGTGCTCTAATTGCGAGCTTTCTAATGACTTTAGTGCTGACTGAACTCATCACCAATAACGCAGCTGCGGTACTGGTGTTGCCCATTGCGCTGAGTCTCGCGCAACAGTACCAGGCTGATCCTATGCCGTTTATTATGGCCGTGGCATTTGGCGCTAGCGCTAGCTTTCTAACACCCTACGGTTACCAGACTAACCTGATGATCTATAGCGTGGGCAAATACCGTCTTCTAGATTATATAAAAACTGGACTACCCATATCGATTACTTACTCTGCTGTTGCGCTAGTAGTGATTCCCCTGATTTATCCGTTTTACCCCTAACAGGCTCACCAAACTGCCTGACTGCGGCGCTATACCTGACGCCAATACCCTGCAATCGCAGCCAAACCGGATATCGAACACAAGAGCAAAGACGCTATACGAATATGCTGATTAGAAATATGCTCAACCCAACGCGTCGACACCCAGAACCCCAGTAAGCTGGCGGGAATAAGAGGTAGGGTCAAGAGCAAATGGTGTGCGCTCATATAACCGGTTGGCACCTGTACCGCGAGCGACAAAATACAGCTAACAATAAAAAAAGCAGACAAGTTTGCTCGGATCAAATTAGCGTGCTCGTGCTGCAGTAACAGGGCCATGGGTGGGCCTCCGATGGCTGTACTGGTACCCATAAAACCGGACAAAAACCCCGCTGTAAACATTCGGCGAGGGTTAGGTGTGATGCGAACCGGTAACACACTCACCAGCACTCCGATCAGTACGGTAATCCCTAGCCATAGGGAAAGTGATTTTGCATCAAGCCAATACAGCAGGGCCCCGCCAGCAAGGCTGCCTGGTACGCGACCCGCAATTGCCGCTCCCAGGCCTCGTAGAGAAATATTGGCTCGATAACGGTAAGTATTGACCACTGATAACACCAGGGCCACGGCGGTAATAGGCCCCGGCACATAATCTGGCGACAATATAAAAAGTATGGGTGCCGCTACTATCGCCAGACCAAAACCTATGGAGCTTTGTACAAACGAGCCGATAAAAATGAATAGTGCGGCTAATAAAACACTCATATGCTATTTATCAGATCGCTAGTTTATCGATCCACAAGATGCCCTATAGACTAAGCCCTCAGGCCACTACTCCTGCATCCCGCAGCCGGACAATATCTGCATCACTGCATCCCACCGATTTAAGCAGCTCGTCGGTATGCTCACCCAGGGAAGGTGACGGTAAACGAATCTCGCCGGCTTCACCATCAAACTTAACCGGAGGTCTAGCCTGACGCATACGGCCGCCATCGGGATGGTCATATTCCACGATCGAACCGGAATGTCTTACACGAGGGTCGGTAAAGATATCATCAAAGGTATTAATCTTACCGCAAGGCACGCCCTCTTCTTCCATGCGTTTAATCAAGTTTTCACTTGTTTTAGTCACTGCCTTCAATTCTAGCTCGGCGAACATTGCGCCATAGTTCACAAAACGCTCTGCCAGAGTGTTGTAGCGTGGATCTTCCTGCAGATGTTCCATCCCCAGCACGCGACAAGCGCCCTGAAATTCAACATCACCCACGATGATCATCGTGATATAACCATCAGCTGTTTTCATCACCTTGTAAAACTCGGATATCAGGGGCTTCGGCTGGAAACCCTCTGCACCCACAAAACTATGGTTCCAATAATTATCAGCCCATAAAAATGCTAGATTGGCATCCAGCATTGAAACTTCAACATGGTGGCCTTTCACCTTGCCTCGCTCGCGAGCCAGCAGTGCCGCCGAGATAGCCTGTGCCGTGGTATACGCGGCGATTTTGTCACTGACTATCGTTTTTACCAAAGCCGGAATACCATCAGCACCTTGAGCGGTCGCAAAACCCGCTGCCCCCTGAATAATTGGGTCATACACGCGCAACCCAGCCGCTGGGCCATCGGGGCCAAAACCAGAGATAGATGCATAGATCAAGTTAGGATTAATTTTATGGAGGTCGTCAAACCCGTAGCCAGAACGATCCAGAGCCCCCGGCCTGGAGTTCTGGACAAAGACATCGGCTGTTTTAATCAATTCGTAAATACTTGGGCGTAAACTCTCGTCCTTTAAATCCACAGCCATCGACCGTTTGTTCCGATTCATGTACGAGTTATAACCCGTCACCCCACCTCGGGTCCCACCTACGTGCCGTGAAGGATCACCAGTCCCAATAGTTTCAAGGCGGATAACATCTGCACCCTGGTCGGCCAGTAATCCTGTTGCCAAAGGCCCAGATGCGTTTGTAGTAACTTCGATAATACGAATACCTTCAAGTGGTTGCATAATCAACTCCCCTGTTATTTTTTAAATTGTTAATGTGCTATTCAAGCGTGATAAACGAGGTCTGGCAAGTAAAATTGCTAGGAACTGACAGACTCTCACTCGCAAGCTCATTCATTTCAACTATTACAAAGAGTTTAGGCGGTACCAGGCTTGATCGATAAAGTCCCAAATACTGGATGCCGCGCTCAGCTCATCCGCTGAAACCTGAAAAGCAGAAGCGGGAAGTTTCCACTGCCGCAATAATGCTACCTGGTCGATCACTGGCCAACCACCTCCGGCATATTCCCAGTCAAGTAACACCAACTTCCCGTCATCTGATTCAAGCAGATTCAAAGGACCGAGATCGTGGTGACACAATACCCGTGACTCACCTTTGTACATAAGCGATAAATACTCAACTCCTGCTTTCGCGCTTTGATGTGAAGCCAGAATAGAGTCGTCTACAAGCCCATAACTCAACAGGTTCTGATAGTAATGCTCGATATGGGCGGCGTAGTCAAAGTTAGGGTAATCACCTTCCACCCGATGCAATTGCTGTAGTAGGTTCACCAGCCGTTCCAATCTATCGGAGTTGCCCAGCTCTTTGATTGGCCAATGTTGTCCAGCGACGTATTCGGTTACCAATTGTCCGGTCTGTTGATGACAATAAATAAGCGATGGCGCTAAACCGGAGTCGGCAATAACTCTTAGTACTCCCTGCTCCCGAGCACGATCAATACCCAGACTTCCGCTTTCCGCCGTGCCCATGCGCAGTACGAGCATACAGCCTCCCGCATCGAGCAAAAAAGTACGATTGGTTAAGCCACCAGTAAGCATTTTAATAACACTTGGCTCTTTTTTTAGTGGCACCTCCCAATCCGGCCAGGTACTCAGCGCAAGTGCAAGCGCGCTATCTTTAGTGTGTGCCATAGCGCGCCCGATAGCGGGTACGCCAATTAACAAACCCGAAGATAGCGATAATGACGTAGATGAAAAACAACAGGGCGGTAAAGTACAAATCTCGATCTACATAGAGCGCGATAGACACGCTATCGATCACCAACCAGTACAACCAGTTTTCCAGTATTTTTTGCGCGACCATCCAGGTGGTTAATACGCTGGCCCAGGTGGTAAACGAATCCACATAGGGCCAGGCCGCCTCAGTATAAAGAGCCAGCAGGTATCCGGACGAAATAGAAGCTATAGCGATAGCCAGCACCGCGACACCGTGGTAAGCCAGGGCCCACCGACGTATCGGAGCTGCTGTGTGTGATCTACCGCCTCGTCGCCAGAACCACCACCCGTACACAGCCATCGCCATATAATAAACATTGAGCGCAGAATCCATTAACAAGGCGACTTTCCAGAATAACAGGGTGTAGATAGCCGTTTGAAAAAAGGCAAAGTACCAGCACAGATTATTTTCTCTCATTGCCAACAACAAATAGACAATACCGGCAACTACAGCCAGCACCTCCCACAAAGAAGTTTGTTGAATGGCCTCAACAAGTACCGGGGTAATTCCCCCCAATTACAAAGCCTCGTAACCGGGTATGATTTTAGTCACATAAACCGCCTTACCCCAGGTGGCGTTGGCCTCGGCAATACACTCCTGCAGAGCGGAAAATACCGTTTCATAAGCACCGCAAATCACCGTACAGGTTGATTGTTTCTGAACTTTGAAGCCCGCTGTGCCCGCACGTTTATTCAGCAATTCTATAAAACCATCAATGGGCGGCACATATTCTTCCTTGAAAGGATACATACTGATCTCAATACTGGTCATCATATTTTTGCACCTCGTTTAAACTTTAAGTTAGTTACATCTACTGATTTTTAAATCTATACGTGGATCTTTCCCATTGATACTACCGAAAACCATCAAAAGGAATAACGAATATTAGCGCCAAACGTCCTGGATTCACCGAGTTGAGAATAGAGTTCATTAGCATAAAATTTTCGGGGATCATTGCCAAAGTAAAAACCGCGCACCTGGTAATCTTCATCGCTCAAGTTCCGCCCCCACAGGGATACCTCCCACTGATCGACCTGATACCGCAGGCTCACATTTAATAGTTCGAAACGATCCGACTTCTGATCGTGGCTATCGGAAAAATAAAATTGATCTTTGCCTTCCAGCTCAATGCGAGCTACTACGTCATGACCAAACCACAAGCCACGAAACCAGAACTGTCCACCCAGATTAAATTGATAATTAGGTGCGTGTGCCTGCTCCCGGTCATCTTTTTCAAGCAGACAGGAACAGTCTGCGTCGCGCACTAAAAAACCGTCGAATTCAGTCTCCAGCCAGCCTATATTAGCGAACAACTCCAGATTATCCGATGCCAACCAGCGGGTCTGCCATTCCAGACCATAGTTATTGCCATCCGAGGCATTATCGGTATAGCCCACAAAGGATGGCCCATCATTAATCCAGCCTTTTAACTGAATATCGCTACGATCCATATAAAACACTGCCAGCTGCAGAGTTAGGGTATCGTTCCAGTAAACTCCTTTTAGGCCGAACTCCCAGTTCACCAACGTTTCAGTATCGTACTCCAGACGTTCTTCCAGAAAATTCAGCACTGCAACCGGCAGGCCATTTTTGCTCGCTTTACCCAGGGCTTCGCCATTAACACCTCCCGCCTTATAGCCCCGGGATACCAGACCATAAATCAGGGTGTCATCGCTAAATAAATATTCCACGCTTAACCGTCCACCCCAAAGGTCTTCTTCAGGGTTTGCAGAAACATTCAGGTCGTCCCGATACCGCGCTTCAAAATATTCCCATCGCCCACCCAGCACCACCGTCACTCGCTCTCCCACGGGGTGGGATAGCTCTCCGTAAATTGCTGTATTCTCTGCCTCATAAACGCTGCTAAATCGAGCGTCGGGTATACCCAGATCAAAATCGGTGAATTGACGATTCAGGTCAGTGTTTTTTTTGTCGTAATAAACCCCTACCACCCAATCGCTGTGTCCAAACAGTCGTCCATGCTCTGTCGAAAGTGCTCGCAGCTCCACTCGCTGAGCGCGACCATCGCGCTGGTAGTTGTCGGTCGAAGAATACTCCCAGCCATCACAGGGGGTTCCGGTACAAAGGCCGATATAACTCCAGTCCTCGTCATAGCCGTACTCCAGATTGCTATCGCTATAGCTAAAAACTGCTTCCAGGACAGCCACGTTTAAACCCTGCCATTCTGCTTTTAGTGTTGCCGCTGCGGTTTCCTGACGATCGTGCCCCGGCTCATCCGATAAAGTATGACGATTATTGTCGAGCGAAAATGCATCGTAACCATTATCCACATCGAGATAAAACGTGGACAAATTCAGGCTCAGCTCATCACTGGCTAGCCAATAAAGTTTAGCCCGCAGTGTTTGCTCATCGATATTATTAGTATTGTCGCGGTCGAGAGAATCATTACTGATATTCCCATCCGAGCGATTGTTCCGCCACGCTATTCGTCCACTCAGGCGATCACCCAGGGGACCTCCTATAGCACCTCCTACCTGCCAGGCATCATGGCGACCCCATCCGGCTTCGGTATAGCCCTCTAAGTGCTCGCCAGGGTCCTGGGTGCGAATATTGACCATTCCTGCCAGGGCATTGGCTCCATAGCGCGTACCCTGGGGGCCGCGAAGAATTTCGATCTGTCGAACATCTAGCAAAGTCGCCCCCCCCCCGAGCCCTGTCATATCAATACCGTCAATCATCAGACCCACCGAAGGATTAACTGGATCGACAAACTGACTACGCTCTCCAATACCGCGCAATTGAATAAAACGTCCTCGAGAGGCACCAGCGGAAAAATTAACGTTAGGAGCGGCATTTAGCACGTCTTGCAGGTGCTCGGCACCACGAGCGCGAATCACCTGGTCTTCGATCACGCTTACGCTGGCTGCTAGTTCATTCAGTTCGACCGGCTCAAAGCTGGCCGTCACCACTATCTCCTGATAACTGGTCTCTACTAGAGCATGTTGCTCGGCATTACCTTGCGCCTGAACCCGCGCTATGGGACCTGGAAAAAAAGCACCAAGCATCAACAATCCAGACAACAACTGCAATAGGCAATAGCCTTCCTCAAAGCAAGCTTTGGGAATCAATTTAGCGCGTGTTAGTTTTATTGGAATCTCCTTCTCGATAAAGTATAGAACAACGCAGGGAGATCCGGGAGGTACGCAGGGGGCGATAGCTTTTTCCTATTCCTACGCCGGCACGATCCGGATCAGGTTCAAAGGGTCCGCACAATTGCATCTCAGGCCGTAGCCACCCCTTAGGACATGCGCGACTTTACCCGCGCTTCTTCAAAACTTCAAATATCTTCATAAAATCAAAGAAATAAGTGATTTGTTCTTGCACCCGCAAGCCACATTCTTATAATGGCGCCCCCCAGTCAGCGACACCCTCTTCGAAAGCGGGCCTTTTTCAGGTTTTTGACTGTACTTACAAGCCTTTTATCAGAAGCAACTTTAACTATGAGCTATGCCAATATCCCCGCAGGGACCCACCTGCCCGATGACATCAATGTGGTTATCGAAATTCCAGCTAATCACGACCCCATCAAGTACGAAATCGATAAAGACTCGGATGCCTTATTTGTAGACCGCTTTGTGGCTACGCCAATGTTTTACCCAGCTAACTACGGTTACATACCTGGAACTCTGTCTGAAGATGGAGACGCGCTCGATGTGCTCGTGGTTTCACCCTACCCGGTGCTCCCCGGTTCGGTAATTCGTAGCCGCCCCGTTGGCGTTCTCAACATGACTGATGAAGCCGGACCCGATGCCAAGCTCATCGCAGTGCCGCACAATAAACTATCGATGATGTACAGGCACGTCCAGCAAGTGAGCGACTTACCAGAACTTCTGTGCAAACAGACCGAACACTACTTTGAGAACTACAAAGATCTCGAAGAAGGCAAGTGGGTTAAAATCGATGGCTGGGGTGATGCAAAGGCCGCCATGGAGGAAATCATGTCTTCCCGCGAGCGCTATCTGCAACGAGATATCTGACCCTGCCTCCTACTCCTGGCATCCTGGGTGTCTCTAGATAGCTAAAGCCAGCGTGCGGCTAATATGTGAGAGTGGAAGGCCACTCTCGTCGTGAAACCGGTTAAACACCATTTGTACACTTTCTAGATCCCGCTTTGAATTAACACTCAGGCTCGGCAGTAATTTGTGATTAAGCAAGGCAGCCTGTACATCTGCAGTGAGCACAAAGGTATCCTTCCCCATAAGACGTAAAAACATCGGACCACTGTTACCTCCCAGGCGAGAGCCCCTTTTCTTTAATTCCCGCCATAGGCCAACGACATTCTCCGTCGGCCAGTCCGCAATAAACTCAGCAAAGCTACCTTGAGCTATTTCTATATCGCATATATAAGTGGCGTTGTCCCGCACCGCTTTTATTTTTTTTGCATGGCGAACAATGCTCGTATCTGTCGCCAGGTTTTCTAATTTTTCATCGCTGTAATGAGCTACCGCCAGGGGATTAAACCCGCCAAATGCCGTTTCAAAATTCGGCCACTTTTTATCAATTACTTTCCAGGAAAAACCCGCTCGAAAAACACATCGCGCCATTGCCGACAAAAAGCGGTCATCCGATATTTTCGCAAGCTGGCCCGAAGAATTAACCTCCGGCATAAGGGCTTCAAGTTCTACCAGACCACCCTGGTTGCGAATCGCGACCTTCCGCAAGGACGAAAACGAAATCATAACTGCCTCTGCTGAATCGAATATGTACGGCCTTAAATAAGCGTCAAAAATAACTCATCCATTAAGCTACACATTCCATAATCGTAAAGCAGATTATATAACCAATAAGGCCCAAATTGTCTCCATTAAACGGTGTGCGTCAAACTGGAGCAGATCTAGCTTTTTGACCACAAGTCATCGACGTTCCTGAACAATGTTCCCGATTCAACTGAAATGCGGGCCAAAATAGAGCAGATACCTGCTTGTATATGACGAGATAAAAAAATGGCTCAAGCAACGATTTTCACAAATAACAAAAGCCGGGCTGTCATAACCACAAAAAACCCG
>JAUUYV010000259.1 GCA_030590275.1 Porticoccaceae bacterium | reverse complement strand
GCGTCCGCTATTGCGATAGTGATCTGAGGTGTTGAGCAGTGCTGGCACATAGTTTGGCTCAATACGAAGCGCCTGAAGGTAGGCCTTATCGGCAGCATCAATATTACCCAGGCGCAACTCCAGAGTAGCAATAGCCAGTTGTGTCGCTGGAGAATCCGCAGAGACGGCAAGGGAAGCTCGGTATTCCTCGATAAGATGTGCAAGATCTGCCCGGGCAACTGCGGGTAGGCGAAACGCCACACCTGACAACACGTCGGCCAGGGTTTCCGCCAATTGAAAACGCACAGAGCGGGTTTTGTCACTCAAGTAAGGCGACAATAATTGCCAACGGGTTTCCGGGGGCAGTGCCTCTAATGCATGGACCGCAGCCTGTCGCACCATGGGGTTTTCATCCTGTAAATGCTTCTGGGCGGTCTCAATGCTGACCCGGGATGGAAAATTGGCAATTTGATCAAGCAGGCTGGCACGAACAATAGCGGGCTGAGAAACATCGTTAACTAAATTGCTTAACGCTCTGGTGATCAGAATATCACCGCGCTGTGAACGATGACTTAACGTCGACCAATGGCTTTTATTGCCTTTTAGTCCCCATGCTTTTAACTGTTTAGTGGCCCACTCATCGTCCCTTCCCTCTTGGTCGCCGTGGCACTGAACACAAGCATTGGGGACACCTATAGACTGTGATAACAAAGGCCGAGGAATGGTAAAACTATGATCACGGCGCTCGTCAACCTGCATATACGTGCGCTCCGGCATATGGCAATTGATGCACAGCCCACCCGCTGAAGACTGCTGATGGTGGTGGTGACTCGGACTGTCAAATATCTCCTTAGCGTGACATTGAGAACACAGACCATTGCCTTCGATCAAAACCTTACCCGTGTGGGGATTGTGACAATTTCCACAGGTAACGCCTTTTTGATACATTTTGCTTTGTAAAAAAGACCCTATTACAAAGGTCTCTTCGCGGATTTGGCCGTCAGCAAAATATGCGCCCTGGTTCAACAATTGCAGGCGATTGGCATCGTGAAAACCAACACCCGTTGCTGTGTCGCTTAACTGCACCCGCAGAGCATGGCAGCTGCCACACATATCGATATGATCCTGATTGCTTTTACCTGTGGGGCTGGCAATCGACTGCCCCTCGTTAAACGTCCAATCTAAGGGTTGCGAGGGCTGGCGAGAAAAGCCAGCGCCCTTATCGTTGAGTTGCTTACTTTGCGCCAGCGCCAAATGCTCTGACGCCGGGCCATGACAGGCCTCGCAACTGACGTTTATTTCAGACCAGGTGGTTTGGTAGCTATGGGTCAGGGGGTCGTAGTTTTTATCGACGTTCGTGGAGTGGCAGCTAGAACAGCGTGAATTCCAGTTCTGGAAGTAACGCGTCCAAAAGAAAGGGTGCTCCGGATTTATTTTTTCATCTGGCTGAAGAGTAAACCAGCGCTGACCGCCGAGGTCTTCATCACGGGTGTCCCAGGCAATATTTAAAGCCTGAATATGACCATCTCTGGTGGTTATCAAATATTGTTGAAGAGGCCGAAAGCCAAAAGTGTAGTCAATTTTAAAAGTCGCCGCTTTGCCGTCAGCACCTGTGGTGTCAACCATATAAGCATTATCATGTGTGTAAAAGCGGCTGTTAATACCGTGAAAATCAACCGTCACGTCGGCAAAATCACCGAGCACCGTATCAGCCGTGGCTACCTGCATAGCTTTATGATGATCAGATTTCTGCCAACTGGAATACTCTTGCTGATGGCATGCCTGACACGGTTGCGCACCGACATATGTGGCTGACTGCACGCCTGCAGGCGATTCGGCAAACAGTCCCCCACTAAAGCTCAGAGTTAGCGTTAGTGTCAGTATCCGACTAATAGTCATGGCCCGGCACTGAGCAAGACCCTGGTCATGAGCGTGACCAAATAATCCTGAAATACTTAATATGTGTTTTTTTAATAATTTTAATTTCAAAAAATAAGCCATAAAAATCTTGCACTTAGTCTCGTGTCGTCTTAAGAGTTGAACATAGCCGGGAGCCAACGAGTTTTAATTTAATTTCAAATCGATAGCCGAGCTCGAGGACCTGGAGGCCCGCTCTAGCTTGTTTAATTCTTTAACAAACCGTTTAGCAAAGCGGTTTATATCCATATCACGGTCACGGCGACCGGATATTCCTGGATGATAGATCGACGCCATCACATCGTTAAATAACTGCATTAACTCCCCTTGATCAATTTTTTCCAGGGTGCCTCCTATAGTACCCATAAAGCTTTGGCTGCCGTAGTTATCAAGCCACTGATAAAGCAGACTTACAGCAAGCTCAGACTCCTGGTTCTGGCAGGCGGCTTTAAAGCGTTTACGCAATTGGACCTCTGACTCGTGTACCGAAATATTTAAACGGGTTTTGGACAATCTAAAGCTACGCCTGAGGAACCACATCATCAACGCCAACACCAAGCCAAGCCCCAGGTATTGCACACCTTTGATGAGGCGCGAGGACCAATTTGGTGGTATTGAATCAGGCGCATCTCGATTGCTCATGACCGGGACAGACCCAGCACCTACGTTTATAGTGTGCCCCTCAAGCAAGATCACTTCGACAGTGTTGGATTCGAGATTCCACCAATAAAACCTTTGTTCGGGTAACTGATAACTACCCGGCTTTTCGATGATGTACGTTATTTTCTGGCTCCGTTCAGCGCGATAATCACCGCGTACCACCTTGTCATTAAGCATGGGTGCCCCGGGGTAAACCCCTATACCTTCTATTGCATCAACGGCAAATGCGGGCAACATCATCGCAGCCAGGTTATCAGCGGACATGGATAGGTTACGGATAAGGGCATCGCCAGGCTTCAATTCATCCAGGGATTTATTAAAGCTATCTTCGATATCAAAACGCGAAGATGCAAACCATTGCCCTTTTTCTTTTATCTCCTCGGGTACTTTCGCCACAAAGCTAAACGCCTGGGTAGCTATGTCACCGATAATAGCTTGATTAACACTTGCGGGATTGCCGCTTGCTAACCCATCGTTTCCCGGATTCGAGCCAGCCTGCTTACCATCCCCTGCAATAAACAGGTGCAAGGGAATGGGCGGGACATTAAACACACCGCCACGCTGGGGATAAACTACCAGTGTCCATTGCTGTAATGTCCAGTTGCGGGCCCCTTCATTGCGGGCCGAATTAATCGCAAAATTTTCCCGCGCCAGCACGATAGCGCCGTCCACCTCAACCACGCCAATGCGCGTACCTGCGCTAAAACGTGTATCGGTAGCAATCTCTATCTGTAGGGCGACTTGTTGGCGGGCGATAATATCTTCCCGGGGTTCGACCCAGGCGTTAATTCTAAGTTTATCGGCTTGCTGTAACGCTCCCAGCGTCCGTTTAGTCAGTGGCTCGGCACTCACAGGGAGAGCAACAGACGTTAGCAAAGCCGCATATGCACCCAACAACACGCCCCTAAGCGCGTGTTTTAATAACCCAGGCAGGTTAAGGTCCATCGCCACCCTCCTCGCGCTGGGCCTGCATATAGAACTTCACCTTGAGAAAGTCTGAGGGATCTTTCTGAACCTGGCGCATCCACAGGGCATTAATTTGCTCATCGAGCAATATATCTTCTGCGCTCAGTTGCTCAAGTTCTGGTTCAACAAAATCGTTACGCTCAATGCCCTCTGCAGTTTGCGCCTCGTCTGTATCAAGGTCCCTGGAGGAATCACTGGCTTCAGCTTTCTGGCTGGCGCTTAACAGGTTGATTTGATCGATAATAGCCTGGATTTTTTTTCGAT
>JAUUYV010000192.1 GCA_030590275.1 Porticoccaceae bacterium | reverse complement strand
TAGTATATCGCCACCATTAAGAACAGCCGGAATGGCCTGGGCCTGAATGGGTGTAGGTGTTGTGTAACCCGCTTCGTGCACGGCGCGTACCAGAGCGGTGGATAAACCAAGAGAATCAAAAGTCATTCATGTTTCCTGAAAGTGCTTAAACGCACAATAATCGATAATAAAAAAACCGGCCCTAAGCCTGACTACAGGTATTTTCCTGGCAGAGACTCACTAAATAACGCGATACAGTGAATCATTCTGCGCAGCTAATACGTAGAACAGAACAAGGATGAAAATGTAAGCCCCACCCTAAGTGGGTGCTGGGTCTACCGGATGTATTGCCGGATGAATCGTTGCGGCATTCGGTAATTGGTGGTCGCAAGGAGTATTAGGAAAGGAATAACCTGACGGTGATCATAGGAAATCACAACAAAAGCGTGTGAATAACACCGTACAACTGACGAACATACAACTAATAATGACGCGCTCGCCAACAACAAGCGGCGAGTGGCGCGCATCATAACACAATTGTTACAAATTAAGGCCTATTTCTTTAGGGTTTTACGCGAATCGTAGTTGATTTTCTCACTAACTTTTAACCCGAGTACTCTATAAACAAGCCCCTACTCGACAGCACAAAAAAGCCCCGCCATTAACTATGGTGGGGCTTTTAATGTTGCACGGGCTGAAAACTTATTTGTATTTCTTAAGCTCCAGGCGGGCGATTTGATTACGATGAACCTCGTCCGGGCCATCGGCGATACGCAGAATGCGAGTATGGGCCCAGGCTCGAGCAAGGCCAACGTCTTCGGTCACGCCACAGGCCCCATATGCCTGGATAGCATCATCGATAATACTCAAGGCAGCAATGGGCGCGGCAACTTTGATCATGGCAATTTCCATGCGTGCCACTTTGTTACCCACGGTATCCATCATGTACGCGGCTTTAAGGGTCAGTAAACGTGTCATTTCAATATTGATGCGAGCGTTGGCGATGCGCTCGAGCCATACCGATTGCTCCGCTATGGTCTTGCCAAAGGCAACCCGATTCAAAGCTCGGGTACACATCGCTTCGAGGGCGCGCTCTGCGACACCGATCACTCTCATACAGTGGTGAATACGACCAGGACCCAAACGGCCCTGGGCAATTTCAAAGCCCCTGCCCTCACCCAACAATATATTGCTAGCCGGTACACGCACGTCTTTGAATTCAACTTCAGCGTGGCCGTGGGGGGCATCGTCGTAACCAAAAACTGGGGTCCAACGCTTAACCGTAATACCCGGGGTATTTGGCTCTACCAATATCATCGACTGCTGCACGTGGCGGGCGGCTTCGGGGTCAGTTTTGCCCATTACGATCCAAATTTTGCAGTTAGGCTCATGAACCCCGGAAGAAAACCATTTAAGGCCATTGATCACGTACTCATCGCCGTCGCGTTCGATTCGAGTCTCGATGTTGGTTGCGTCCGATGACGCTACCATAGGCTCAGTCATACAGAATGCAGAGCGGATCTCTCCCTGTAACAAAGGCGCTAACCATTTATCTTTGTGCTCCTGAGCGCCGTAGCGCTCGAGGGTTTCCATATTACCGGTGTCCGGAGCCGAGCAATTAAATACCTCGGAGGCCCATTTAGATTTGCCCATAATTTCACAGAGCGGCGCATATTCCAGGTTGGTTAAGCCACCACCCAGTTCGCTCTCCGGCAAAAACAAATTCCACAATCCCTCGATTTTAGCCTTCTCTTTTAGCTCCTCAAGAATTGGCGGCACACACCAGCGCCCACCATCATCGAGCTGCTGGTAGTAGAGATCATCGTTAGGGTAAATGTGTGAATCCATAAAGTCCTGAACCCGCAGCTGCAGGTCGCGAACCTTGTCGGAATAGTCGAAATTCATGATTAACTCCTCAAGTGATTTACTGACTAAATTGATAAAAGTTCTTTAGCGTCCAACTGCGCTCTTCCCTAGGCAGTCAGGTTTGAAAACGAATATCGGCCAAATGTAGAGTTGACCAATGTATAAAGTTAAAGATACCTTTGCATAGCAAATTGACCGGCCAGCGGCGCGGGTCAATTAAATAGGTCGCCAATCATACCCGAAGGCCCCCCGCGAGGCATTACCACAAGCCTGATTAGTGGAGGATAGACTCAGGCCAGCGCGAAGAATCAGTTGACGAAGAAACATCCACTGAACTAGCTTGCCCTCCTGTCAAAGGTAAACACCATCACCCAAATTTTTATCACGAGCTCTATACCGGCTCTTATTACACCTTACTATCACACTTTACTATTACAAAAATGACTGGAGATTAAAATGACACGAAAACACGTTCTCGAAGGCGTCAAAGTCCTCGATTTTAGCCAACACGTTGCAGGCCCTTCCTGTACCCGGATGATGGCCGAAATGGGTGCAGAGATTATCAAGGTAGAACTGGCCCCCGCCGGCGACCAAATCAGAAATATGGGCTACCAGAAAGGTGGGCGCGGCCTCTATTTTCTGCAGCAAAACCGTGGCAAACAAAGCCTTTGTATCGATGCAAAATCAGAAAAAGGCCGCAAGCTCCTCCACGACTTGATTAAAGAAGTCGATGTGGTGATCGAAAATTTTGCCCCGGGCGTTATCGGCAGACTGGGCTGTGGCTGGGAGGTGGTTCACGAACTCAATCCCCAGTGCATCATGTGCTCCATCTCCACTTTTGGACAGGACGGTCCATTAGCGGACCTGCCCGGTTTCGACTATATCGGGCAGGCTTATTCCGGCATCACCAGTTTGATCGGTGAAACCGAGCAAACTCCGAATATACCCATGGCTGCCCTGGGCGACACTATGACCGGTGCTCATGCACTGGCCGCCATCAATGCCGCCCTGTACCACCGAGCCATGGGCGGCGAAGGCGAGCACATCGATGTCACCTTATTAGACAGCTATTTTCACTGCCACGAAATGTACGTAGGCTATTACAGTGCCAGCGACGGCAAATTAGCCCCCAGAAGGACTGGCTCCCACCACCGGCTTGGCTGTCCAATGGGTGTTTTCACTGGCAAAGACGGCTACATCACCATTATCGCAACCCCGCCCCAATGGGATCGAATGATTGATGTTATGGAAATGCCGGAACTGCGTACCGACCCCAGGTTTGAAGATCCCAACAACCGAATCCGTCACCGGCATGAGCTGATACCAATTATTGAAGAATGGCTACAAAGCCAGCCCAGCGACAAAGAAACCATTGCCAAACTGGAAGCCGCCCGCATACCGGTGGCGCCAGTGTTATCTCTCCCTGAAGCGATGGAGCATCCACATCTGCTTGAACGCGGTACTGTACGAACCGTTACTCAGCGCGGAGCTGGTACTTTCAAAATGCCCGGTATGCCCTTGCGCTTTGGCAGCTTTCCCAATGAAAACGAACTGGAAGCACCCTACCGCGGAGAACATAATCTAAAAGTGCTTAGCGAGCACCTGGGTTACAGTGAGGACGAGGTAGCCGCTCTCACCTCGGAAGGCATCCTACTCGACGAGGAAATACCGGGTTCTGCTGCTGGCTGATAAAAAACCACCGGGTAGATCAAGGTCAGGATTCCAATCTACCTGGTGGGTTCCGGAAGAAACACCGGATCCCAGCAAAATATTTGACAACTTACTGACACTTCTGCAAAGTGCAAACATGGTTACATAAGTTGCTGGCGATCAGCCTGGCAAATGAACAAAAACTATAAAATACATACTAATCAATTAATTAAGGAGCTATCCAATGCGAAAACCCGGAATTTCTGCTGACTCTCATATCGTAGAGCCGCCAAATACGTATATCGACTTTATTGACCCGAAGTTCCGCGACCGTGCGCCCAAAATGGTCGAAGGGCCGGGTGGAGTCAATATTTTTGATATCCCCGGACTCGATGACATTATTCCCCTGGCATTGCTCGGTGCAGCTGGAGTACCGGCAGACGAACTCATCAAATACCGTACCGCAAAATTTGAAGAGCTACCCAATGCAGCCTGGAACCCTGAATATCGCGCTGAAGCGCAAGATGTCGACGGTGTTTGTGCTGAAATCATCTACGCATCTATCGGTATGGTGATGTGCTCACACAAAGATTACGCCTATAAGTCTGCCTGCATGCGTGCCTACAATCGCTGGCTACAAACCTTCTGTGCGGGCGCACCCGACAGACTCTTTGGCCTTGCTCAGACTGCCGTTGAATCGGTGGACGAAGCGATTAAAGATTTCCAGACAGCAAAGGAAACGGGCATGGTAGGCATGATGATGCCCGGCCGACCTAAACATGAAGATTATGACCACGAGGACTATAAAGCCCTATGGGAATGTGCCGTCGATCTCGACTTGCCTGTGTGCTTTCATATCCTCACTTCCGAGGACTCAGGTGTTAAAGAAGTGCTGCAACCTAAACGTGGCCACCCTGCCAATGGCTTTATGAATATTGTGCGCGGCGTGCAGGATGTCCTTGGTGTCTTCCTGTTTGGCGGCGTGTTTGAAGACCACCCCAAACTAAAAATGGTGATTGCTGAAGCCGATGCTGGCTGGATTCCCCACTACGCCTATCGCGCCGATCACGCCATCAAACGACTGGGCCCTGCAGTAGGCTGCAAACTCACCAAAATGCCCAGTGAGTATTTGACTAAAAATGTCTCCTATACTTTCCAGGATGATATGACCGCCTATCGCGATCTAAGCGTTGTCGATAGCGGCTGCTTGATGTGGGCCAACGATTACCCTCACACGGATGCATCCTGGCCGAATTCTCAAAGCATCCTGGACGAACAAACTTCGCATTTGATCGTAGAACAGCAAAACGCTGTCACT
>JAUUYV010000203.1 GCA_030590275.1 Porticoccaceae bacterium | reverse complement strand
GTGATTAAAAAAATATTATCCGGTTTGAGACTAAAATCCTTTATAGCCGCGAAAGCATTGATCAGGCTGGTGCCTCCCGCGGGGATTGTCATCCGCAGTTTTTTCAGTGATGTTTCTGCAGTATTTTGGTCAGCAGCTTCTAACCACTGTCCTTTGGTTCCCGGAGTACTGGGTAGAGCCTCGTTTGATAAGGCGTAGATTTGGTAGCGGCCTTGCCGGGGGAGCTGAGCTACCAGCCACTCTACTGTGCGCACAGTACGCTTCCATTTCGGAGATTTAAGTTTTACTGAGTCGCTCATGTTGCGTCGTCGGATCACGTTAACCAGGGTGTCGTCCAGCATGCTGGCGGAGGCATCCACCAGTATTAGCGTTCGGTTACCACCGAGTCGAAGTCCGGTTAAATATTGTCGATCGCCCTGTCCGCGGAAGGTGATGAGGTCCTGGCCCTGGTTGTTGTGGCGGAGTTCCTGGGTTTCCCGCTCTAGTTCTTCGACCTGTTTACGCAACAGGGCAACTTGTTGTTCTGGGCTGGAGTCAATGCTCAGTTCTTTACGTTTTTCCTCAAGCTCTTCGAGCAGGCGCCTGGCGAGCCCCTGGGTTTTTACGATTTCCTGTTGGGACTGTTCCAGACTGTTGTGTGCGCTGACTAATTGTTCTTTGCTAACACGAATGTCTTCGCTTAATAACTTAAGTTCGGAACTATTGCTGGGAGAGAGGCCTTCCAGGGCGGTGGAACTGTCGTGCTTGAGGATCAGGAATAATAGAGTGATGGCGCCGAAACCACAGGCCATGATGTCGAGAAAGGACAGGCTAAAGGTGCTGACGTTACGATTCTTCCTCCTCATCAGAGCACCTGAATTAACTCCAGAGTCATCTCGTTAAAGCTTAAGGTGTCTCCGGCTTTGAGTGCTTTGACATTACCACTACAGTGAATTTTCTGGTTTGTGGTGAGCGTTAATTGTTGTTGATTTCTCGATAGGATAACGCCTCCAGTAGCTGGGTCCTGCTGGTCAAATGGAACGATAAGCAATTCACTTCCATCGATCTTCAGACTAAGACCATTGTCTATCGCATAGGCCTGATGCTGGTAGAGAAGATGAGTCGCGTCGGCTCTGGTGGTGCTTTCTGCTACTTTGCTGGTGGGACGGTTGGTATTGGGTTTCGAGGGCAGGGAGCTTATCAGTGTGACCTGTCCAGTGTCGTTAGTAATGGTGTCGCGATGAGCCAGACATCCGAGGATTGTACTGTCCGCCGCTAGTGCAATGGCCGTGGGTAATAATGTGTTTATTCCTGGTAATATCGCCAGTCGGTGGGATAAAAGTAGTGCGTTATTAGCAACAGAGTCGGATGTTTGGCTGCCTGCCTCGATAGCTGCTCGCGCCAGAGCTTTGAGTTTTTCCTGGGTCACCGCAACGAAAGTGTCACGGGCGAAATTAAGGCGTAATTCGCCATTGGGGGTAGTAAGGCCAATGGTGATTTCTGCCTTGTTTTGTAGTTCGTCGAGCCAGCCGGGCAGTTGATCGCGGAGTGATTGTTCGCCGACTGCAGTATGCAGAGGGTCGTAGCGGTATTCTGCGATGAAGCGACTGGCCATGGCCTGAACCCAGGCATCTTCCAGATTTTTAAGGCCCAGGCCAATGAGTGGAGATACCGCCATTCGGCGGATGTTCTGGTCGCAGTGGACAGTGGTGATGACTGCATTATGAAGTTGAATGTCCACATGCACTGCGGTATCGGCGGGCGCCTCGATCAAGGCCAGGGAGTGAGCGACTCCGCAAATGGCACTATCGACAAGACCGGTGGCTTCGAGTCCGCAGGCCTTGGCCAGCCCTAGCAAAATAGCTAGTTGTTCGTGATTAAAACTGCCGGGAACACTGAATATAACCTGTTTTGGCTCACCGGCTTCCTGCGCTAACTGGTGTAACTGGCTATAGGCGAGATCGGCAAAATGGCGAGCGTGACGGTTGTGAATACCCAGGGGCGCCATGCTCAACTGGTGCCAATACTGATTAAAACTATGCTGAGGATCGAGCCAGGCCTGAGCCCGGGCTTCATTGCCGGTAGTGATGCCCTGCTTAGTTAGCAGGGCATAGCCTGGACTAAACACTTGTTTTTCACGGTAATGACAGGCGATGGCAATATCGTTAAGTTCAATGATGGCAGAGGTCATTACACTCAATCCACCTTCAGGTGGCGTAGTAAGTTTTGGTCACAGTAGCCGTGGGTGTCCAGTACTAGTCGTTCCTGTAACAACTGCAATTGATACATCAGGAACATCACTATTATGCTAATTACCAGGGCGATAAACGTAGAGTTAAACGCGACCCCAAGGCTCGCCGTGACCCCGGCAATATCGCCTTCTACCGCTTTGTGAGCCTGACTGAGTGCCTCACCGATACCTCTTACCGTGCCGATAAACCCAATGGATGGGATTGCCCAGGCAATGTAGCGCACCATAGACAGTTCTGAATCCAGACGGTCGGACTCGGTTTCACAGGTTTCGCTAATAGCACTCGAAACGTCCTGTATATTGCGGGTAGATTGAAAGCGATGGAGCCCGGTTAATAGCGTTCTGGGCAGCAGAAACCCTTGTTGATGTTCTGCCAGGGCCTGTACTGGGCGCGATAATTGGCGGGCGTCTTCAGGCAGTATTGCACCGCCTTCTCCCACTTGAATCAATGCGTGCTGAAGCAGTTGTCGTTCGCCCAGTGAATTACGAGCCTTAAAGCCCATAATCGCCATCGACCACAGCATAAGAATAAAACAGGTTTCCTGTTCGTAATCTTTGACCACCACATAGATCGAACGCTCGGCTACTATGGCTTCACCAGCAGCTTCTCTGGCCAGGCGATCTTCCAGGATAGAGGCGGCCTGGGGGCGAATCAGCACCACATAGAGCGAGTGCACCAGAATAACCGCGATGAGCAGGGCAAATAACTGATAGAAAAACTCATTGGACTGAGAGGGCTTCATGCTTGTTTCCTGGGCGGGTAACTGTTTTATTTAGCGACTATCGACCTTATCAAATATCGCTTGGGAAAGGCACGGAAAAGTCTTCGGATATCTCTTCACTGGGTTTAAATACTTGTTGGGGCGTAGTTTGTTTGGATTTGCTTTGCTTTGTCTGCTTTTTTTCTTTGTCCTCAGGTGCTGAAGTCAAAGCAGGGGAGGCTGTTTTATCTTCGCTTGAGGGTGTAGCTGCGGTGTTAGCGACAATATCGTCTGGGGTGTTCGCCAGCGAGCGGCTTGAGGTGGCGCTAATAGCCGTTAAGAAAAGGAAATAGCAAAGCATTTTTTTTAACATTAATTTTCTCACAGTAGATGTTTTGATCATCTGGTCAGTCTGAGTAGTTTTTGGTTTATCTAATCTAGATACCGAGCTACCCGAAAGCCCAGATCATCCCGTCCCCTATCGCCAGAATCTCGGTAAGATAGCCTTAATTCGATAATTCGGCCATGACGCCAGCTGGCGCCGCGAATAACATGCTGTTGTCCCGATTCCGGACCCAGGGGGTCTGTCGTCGTTGAGTTGATTCCAAAGCTAATGCTGTAGTAGTCGTGCACCCACTCTGCCACGTTGCCGCCCAGATCAAATAAGCCCTTGTGGTTAGACGGAAAATTACCTACCGGTGCACTGACTGCAAAGCCATCTGTGTAAGTGCTGATCACGGTATTGAGATGATGGCTAGCACTGCTGTCGGCGATATTGAGAGTTTTACCGCCGGGTGGGAATTGATTGCCCCAGGGAAACTTGAGCAAAGAGCCCTTGGTGCTTACCCGTGTCGCCCAGGCCCACTCCGCTTCCGTGGGGAGCCGGTAGCCGCCTGAATTTGTGTGCTCACTAAGCCCAGTGATCTTACCCTTGCTCTCGGTATAGTAGAGCGGCAGGTTTTGCTGCTCACTAAGCCAGTTGCAATACAGGGCAGCATCATTCCAGCTTACTTTGACAACAGGCTGTTTGTCATAGTCCAGAGTTTGACGGTTGAAATGGCTGGAGCTGTGAGTGGCGTGGTACTTTTTATACTCCCGGTTGGTCACCTCGTTAAGACCTAAATAGAAGGGTTTAGAGAGCTGTACGGTATGTTGTATTTCGTTGGCGCGGCGCCCCTGTTCCCGGCGGGGAGCGCCCATGGTGAATTGGGCATCAGGGCGAAACAGTTTCAGGGTCTGGCCAGCGGCACTTTGCACGGTAGATGGTATGGAGGCCAGTCGTTTTTGTTCCGGGGTCAGTAAAGTAAAGCGCAGGGATTGTTTGACGCTCGGTTTTGGCGTGACAGTTTTTTGTTGGCTGACATAGCCCTTTTTTTCTGCCTTGAAGGTATGGGATCGGGCGGGTAGGCGGAAGGATTGTGATTCAGTTTTTTGTATCTTTCCGTCGATAGAAAGTTTACTACCTCGGGGTTGAATCGACACTTCGATGGTGCCAAGTCTGGCCTTTAACGAAACGTTAAGTCCCTCCTGAGCTCCGGAAGCAAACTTAATGGTGCGCGTCACGTTACTGTAACCGGCGAGGAATACGCTGAGCTTATGGTCGCGGTCGGGAGACAATTCGATAGTGAGTGGTGTTACGCCTCGGTATTGCTTGTCTACAGTGACACTCGCACCCCCTGGTTGGCTGCTT
>JAUUYV010000137.1 GCA_030590275.1 Porticoccaceae bacterium | reverse complement strand
TGAACGGTGGTACGGTCGGTCGTGATGTCCTGGGCGGTAGCGGAAATGACACCATCAATCTGAACGGAGGAATGGTCGGCGGCAATGTGTTTGGTGGTGCCGACAACGACACCATTACCCTGGATGGAGCCACGGTAACAGGGAGTATTCGCGGCAATGACGGTGTGGATACCATCAATTTGCTCTCTGGTTCTGTCGATATAGTCTACTGGGATGCAGGGGATGAAAGCGGTACGTTGGACTTGAGTGGCGTGACCCTGCGCCGCCATCTGGTGTTCGGTGATGGTACCGATACCTTCGAGCTAAGGGCCGGTACGGTGGGTGGTAACGTCTACCTGGGTAATACTGATTTATCCGGCACCGGGGCCGATGTGTTTACCATGACCGGTGGCGCCATTAGCGGAGCCATTTATGGCGACTCCGGCGGAGACACCATTATTCTGAGCGGTGGTACGATCGGTAATGGAGCGCTCGGAGTCGATGCCTTGGATGGTGACGATCTTATTACCTTAAATGGTGCCACGGTTTCGGGGGACATCTTTGGCGGCAATGGCAATGATACGTTTAGCTGGAGTGCCGGTGGGCTAAACAGCGGATTTTTTGGCGGCGACGGCTCCGATACAGCGACGATATCCAATGCCGCCATCTATGATGGGACGGAAATTTTTGACGGGGGTGACGATGTTGGGATTGCAGATGGCTGGGTCGACACACTCAGCTATTCCGGAATCACCGGAACAGCTGCCGCCGGTACTGTGCTCAACTGGGAAAATATCATTATCGACGGCGGGGCAATGACCTTTGCCAATAACCTCTTGTTAACTGGCTCTGATGCCAATACCGGTCTACTCCTGATGAATGGCGGGATATTGGAAGCAGGCGGTGGTTTCGCTTTAACGGGTAATCTAATTAATAACGGTGTCTTGTCCTCGCAAGACGGTATCACCGGCGACATGACGTCGGTATCTGGAGATTACAGCGGAACTGGCATGCTTCAGTTTGATGTGGATTTCTCCAGCGACACAGCGGATACACTATCGGTTGCGGGCAACGTTACCGGTGGGATCACACAGATTATGCTTAATGATGTAAGCGCAGGCACGGCAACTGGCAATGGTGTGGTGGTGGTAGATGTGGCTGGTACGACAACGGCCGATAACTTCGCGCTAGTCAGTGGTTCTTTTAATTCAGGGGCCTACACCTATAATCTAGAGTTACAGGGATCGCAGTGGCTGCTCACTGGGATGCTAAACGGTGTCGGTACAATCTACAACCTGGCTCCCTCCGTTATTCTTCGCATGGTTAACGCTAACCTGCCAACACATAACTTGCGGACAAACCAGCGGCTCCTGTTGAATCGCGACAGTTCTGGCATCGGTGGTGAGGCCTGGTTGCGTGTCTATGGCGAGCGCTCAGATGTCACTAATAATCGTGGCAACTCTTATGACAGCACCAATCAGGGTATCCAGGCTGGGTTTGATTTACCCGCGCTAGTTGGTGGTGACGGCCAATGGGTGTTTGGATTCACCGGGCAACATAGCATGAGCGATGCCGATGTTCAGGGCGATGCTGGGGACGGCAGTATTGACGCTGAGAGCTATGGCCTGGGTGCAACAGCAACCTGGTATGGAAACAACGATATCTATGTGGATACCCAAACCCAGCTTAATTGGGTTGACGTGGACTATGAGACGGCGTCAAACGATATTTTGGCCAAAGATGAAAAGGCGATGGTTTACGGCGCAAGCATCGAGCTTGGTCGGCGCTTCTCCTTACCCTCACCTTCTTCTTCTTCTTCTTCACATAGAGGTACTCTGACACCACAGTTACAGTTTACCTGGTCAAGCCTGGACAGCCACCGCTTTGTAGATAGCCAGGGTAACGCGGTGGATCTCGGTACGAATGATAGTTTAATTGGACGACTCGGCTTAAACTATCAATACCAGCCGATCAGGGGTTTTGGAAATCAAAAAGCTTCTGGGCCACTCACTCCTCCCAGCAAGTTTTACGTAACGGGGAATGTGCTGCATGACTTCTCCGAATCGAGCGAAGTGAGGGTAGCCGATGCCGAACTCAGCGCCCAGGACGAACAAACTTGGGCCGAGATTAACCTTGGTGCTACCATCGGTTGGAAGGCGGTATCGCTTTATACAGAAGGTGTCTACCGAACCGGCATCAGCGGTAACTCTGAGGGTAATGAAGGGTTTGGCTTGTCTGCCGGCTTGAGAATGCAATGGTGAGTCCGCGGCTAGTCAAGTTTTGATGGCTCTTATCAAAGTACCCAGTTCTATTAGGCCAGAACATCAGTACCGGTAAGCAAGGCGGCATCCTAACTTAGACCTTATTTGTATGGGTCTTAGCGCTAATGTTCAAATATGTGGGTCTTATGGTAGTTATCTACACAGACGATATTAGAAAACAGCGATTTAGTTGGGCACTAGGTGTAGCGCTGTTTGCCCATTGCACTATTTTTATCGGGGTATCCTATTTTGGGCAAATCCAGGTTGTCTGGTTTATGCTGCTGGCGATGATTACAAGTATGTACCAACTAAGCAGCAGTCAGGCATCGGTCGAATATAAATCAAACGAACAGAGGTGGCCTCACTCATTTGAACAGTCTAAGCCCCTTCTATAAGTGATTCTCTATAGTCACTTGCCGGTCACCGCTCATATAAGCTTATATAGAGGATCAAGATGACCGCCAAGCATCATGTGAGTGCCGCTAGCCTAACTTCGGGTTCGCGATTGGTGAAAAATACTCTATGGAATATGCTTGGCCTAATTTTACCCCTTCTAGTAGGGGCTATCGCCATGCCTTCTCTGATTCGGGAGCTAGGACTTGAGCGCTTTGGCGTTCTTACCATAATATGGATGGTGATAGGCTATTTCAGTATTTTTGACTTTGGTTTGGGGCGTGCGTTAACCAAGCTAGTGGCAGAAAAGTTAGGTGACGAAAGTTACGAGGATATTCCTGGCCTAATCTGGGCCGCATTGCTGCTCGTTGGGATCTTGTGCATTGTCAGTACTGTAGCCGTATATTTGTTGGCTGATTTGATAGTGTTCAGTTGGTTAAGTATCACTTCAAACTTACAAGCCGAAACACTTCGTTCACTAAAGATCATGGCTTTCTCCATACCCTTTGTCATTTCTGCTACAGCTTTTCGAGCTGTTCTAGAAGCCTATCAGAAGTTTGCGGTGATAAATATTATTCGAGTTCCGCTTGGCCTGCTTACTTTCCTGGGACCTTTGGTGGTACTTCCTTTTTCTACATCTCTGGACGTTATTGTTATTGTTCTTCTTGCGGGTCGCATCTGTGGAGCGTATGCCTACTATCACTATTGCGTAGCAACGGTTCCAGCGATCAAGCAAGCGTGTTTGGTGGATAAGTCACTAATAAGGCCTCTGCTTGGCTATGGTGGCTGGATGACAGTAACAAATCTTTTGGGGCCGCTTATTGCCTATATAGACCGGTTTCTGATTGGTGCTGTTCTCACTATGTCGGCCGTTGCTTACTATGTCACTCCTTTTGAAATTGTGACCAAGCTTTGGATGATCCCCATGGGCATGATCGGTGTTCTTTTTCCGGCGTTTTCTACGATGCTAAGCTCAGAAAGGGAGAAAGTTGTAGATTTTTTTAATCAGGGAACAAAAATAATTTTGTACTTGATGTTCCCTATATTTTTGATAATTAACATGTTCGCCTACGAGGGCATGGCCTTTTGGATCGGTAAGGACTTCGCCCAACATAGCGCACCTGTAATGCAATGGCTGTCGATAGGGGTATTTCTTAACTGTGTAGGTAGGATGCCCTTTATTTTGGTTCAAAGTGCAGGTCGACCTGATTTAATAGCAAAGATTTTTATCTTGGAGTTGATGCCTTATGTGTTAGTGCTCTGGTTAGTTCTTCAATCCTTTGGACTCGAAGGGGCAGCGTTTGTTTGGATGGTAAGGGTTTTAGTGGATACTGTTTTGATGTTCGTTCTGAGTTCTAAAATAGTTGAAGGTTTAGGATGGTCGTCCCTCGTTACAATGGTGCATCTGTCCGTAGCTGTATCCATACTAATTTTAGTTACCTTTATGCAAGGTATTGCGGTAAAAGTTATTCTGTTGACCATATTGATTTTATTGACGTTAGCGATTCCCTGGCAGTTTGAACTTAGTCATGCTCAAAGGGAGTCTGTTTTAGATTTTCTGCTTAATAAAATCAGGAAGAAGGTTTGAAAATATTTCTACGACGCTTTAAACGCGATTTCCTTGATAGATTGTCCGAGTACTCTGCACCGGTTTATATGGCGCAGGATCGACGCTACAAAGATTACCAAATAGGAGAGTTTACCTATGGTGATCCAACAGTGATACGTTGGGACAAACAGACCCGACTAATAATAGGGAAGTATTGCTCGATAGCAAAAGAGGTCACGATAATTTTGGGGGGGGGCATCGAGTTGATTGGGTCACCACGTACCCCTTGTCGGTGTTTTGCGAACCATTACGTCACTGTGAAGGCCATCCCTCCTCAAAAGGAAATATTGAGATCGGGAACGATGTCTGGATTGGCTACGGTTCAACTATTTTATCCGGAGTACAGGTTGGCAATGGCGCTGTTATTGGAGCAAATTCCAATGTGGTGGGAGATGTGCCGCCCTATGCAATTGTAGGTGGCAACCCGGCCCGATTGATTAAGTATCGGTTTGATGCAACGACAATTGAGTCCTTACAAAGGATTGCCTGGTGGAATTGGGACCATAAACTGGTTGTTGAAAGGGGTGAGGCATTATTATCGAAAAATATCTCATCTTTCCTTGAGTACCAAGAGAAAGGAAATTAAAAGGTGGTTGTAGAAGCGGCACGATATTATCAGCATGTAAGAACAGAACTGATTGAAGGAATTCCTGCGGGGCCGCACCGCGTACTGGAAGTCGGCTGCGCGGAGGGTTCGACATCTCTGGCCTTAAAGACCAAGGGCTGTGCGTCAGAGGTTGTGGGTATTGAGTTAGAACCCGAAGCTGTAGCTGTCGCCCAAGAAAGGCTTGATTATGTCGTTTGTGGTGATCTAGAAGAGCTTTCACTACAAGAACCGTGTTTTGTCGAAGGGTCTTTTGATTATGTTATTTGTGGCGATGTGCTTGAGCATCTAAAGGATCCCTGGTACCAGCTTGGGCGTTTAGTGAAGTTGCTTAAACACGGCGGTAAGGTGGTCGTTTCGTTACCCAATGTGCGTTATTACGGCGTAAGTTTTCCTTTAGTTTTTAACGATGAATGGAGGTACGCGTCAGCGGGGATATTGGATTCTACGCACCTCAGGTTTTTCGCAAAAAAAACCGGTACACGAATGCTTAGCGACGCAGGATTAATGGACGTCAGTTGTGTGCCGTTGATGCATAAGCGCCGTGATAAGATACTTTCCGTGAGCTCCCTTGGATTGTTTACCGGATTTGTTACACCTCAATGGGTATTAAGGGGCACTAAAGTATTGTGACCCCAATTGCCAAAACAGTAAGGTACTTCCCATGCTCAATCGGGCGTTCCGGGGTACCCAATCACAAATTTATATAATCTATGTGGAAGCCTATTGTGTCGCCAGTTTGCTATGAAGCTAACCTGGTTTTGTAGGATATTGGCGTGAACCGTCTGCGAAAAAAGGTAACAGAACCTACGCCTTTACCGGTTCTACTTTTGGTGGTTTCTCTGGTAGTCCCTATAGAGCTTTCGATTTATCTTGGGGACTTGCACTACCAGCTGATACAGCCTCAGGGCAAACTAGTGCGGGTGGCGCGAGGCGAAGTGTTCGA
>JAUUYV010000271.1 GCA_030590275.1 Porticoccaceae bacterium | reverse complement strand
AGGCACCCATATGTAGGTCGGCTCATTTATGTTATAAGTTTATACACATATTGTATTAGAGTTGTTAAAATTAGAAAACTATAATTTACATTAATATAGAATAAAGCGCGGCCTTTTGATGATCTTCCGAACCAGAAGCCCTGTACTTGTCGCGATTACTGGCATTTTGTGCGCAGTGAGTTGTTTTTTACCCGGAAGATTAACGGGGCAGGAGAGGTAAATATCGGTATCAATTTAGCTCAGTTGGCGGCTAACTCGGGTAAAGCAGAAAAACTGCTTAAGGCAATGTCGAACCAGCACCGCCTGATGATTTTGTGCACACTGTACGACGGCGAATTATCGGTGGGGGAGCTGAATGAGCGTATTCCTTTGAGTCAGTCATCCCTTTCCCAGCACCTCGGTACATTACGAAGAGCTGGCCTGGTTGAGACCAGGCGAGAGGCCCAGACTATTTATTATCGTATGGACAATCCTGAGGCAAAGGCGATTATCCATACCTTGCATGGGCTGTTTTGTTCTGCGCCTTAACCTTCAGGATTCCTAACACGCAGGACTGTTAACGACCTCGATAGCGGGGTTTGCGTTTTTCCCGAAACGCGAGTCGTGCTTCGTCGCTGTCTTTGGCTTTGGCGAGGATACCCGAGGCGTTAGCCGTCATTTGCATGGTGGTTTCCAGGCTGGAGTCCATACTGGCGCGCATAATGCGCTTACTGATCCACTGCACCAGTGGTGGGCTATCAATGATGCGCTGACAGAGTTCGCGGGTTTTGTCTTCTAATTCGGTACTATCGTAGAGGTGATTTAACAGGCCCCAGCGATAGGCTTCCTCGGCTTCGAGAAAACCACCGGTGTAGAACAGCTCTAGCGCCCGGCCCATACCCACGATCCGCGGTAACAGATAAAGCGCGCCGTTTTCTGGTATCTGGCCGACATTCTGATAGGTGAAAAAGCGGGTGTTTTCGCAGCCCAGGCGAATATCGCAATGCAGCGCAATGTCCAGGCCCGCACCGACCGCAGCACCATTAAGCATCGCGATAGTGGGTTTTCGGATCATCGAAATATCCCGAAACAGCGGCGTGAAGTGTTCACTAAAGTGCTGGCGGTGGCCGTCGATACCGCCATCGGTGGGTAAGTCTGTGGACTCTGACTTCATGTCAGCACCCGCGCAAAAGGCTCGCCCAATGCCAGTGACCACGATCACCCGAATTGACTCATCGGCATCGCCAGCGCGCATGTATTCGCCCAGTTTGCGCATGGTGGAGTCGTGATCAGTAAAACCGTGGAGCGCATTGAGGCGATCCGGGCGGTTGAATTTGATCCACAATATGCCGGATTCTTCTGCCTCGTAGCTCAGGTGATCGACGAGTTCGAGAGGCTTGTTTAACGTCATGGAGAGCCACCTTTTTATTTAAAGTAACTTATTATATATTATCTGTAACTTGTTGATTAGTAAAACTTATATTAAGGAAGACCTCAAGTCATTGAAGCCTTCCTGAAGAATCTAAAGCCCGGCTTTTTTCAGAGCCTTACAGTTATCGGCCCAATCGTAACCGGCCGACAGGCGCTCAAATCGCTTATCGATGTACTTGCGCATGTTGGGGTCGGTAAAGATGTAGGGCTGGTCGTCTATCATTGCTTCCAGTACCTGCTCGCCAACGATATCTGGATCGAGTCCTTTCCCCAACATTTCTGCATTGGCTTCCAGATCTCGCGCTTCCCGAACTCCGCCATAGCGTTCCTGTCGGTTGCGGGTACCGCTGGCGATATTGGTGGCAACCACGCCGGGGCAGAGTACAGAAATACCAATGTTATCGTCCCGGTGTTCTTCCATCATGGTTTCCATAATCGCCACTACTGCAAACTTGGTGGCGTTATAGGGCCCCATGTAACGGAAGCTCACCATGCCTGCCATAGAGGCCGTACTCATCACGTGACCGCCTTCACCATGGGATTCAATCAGTGGTGTAAAGGCTTGCAGGCCGTAAATGACTCCCCAGAGGTTTACATCCATCACCCACTGCCAGTTTTCGATGGAGCATTTGTCGGATTTTCCGCTGACGCCGATACCCGCGTTATTGCACAGTACATGGACCTTCCCGAATGCCTTAATGGTGGCGTCGGCTGCCGCAAAAACGGAGTCTCTGTCTGCGACGTCTACCTGTACACCGGCAGCCTCTATGCCCTTAGCCTTTAATTCGGCTACCGCACGATCCAGTGGTTCCTGTTCGATATCGCCAATCATCACCTTCATGCCCGCTGCACCAAAAGCCCGGGCCATACCCAGGCCCATGCCGCTCGCGCCACCAGTGATAAATGCCACCTTGCCTTTTACATCTTTCATGACTCATTACCTGTTATTAATTTTTCGGGTGGGCAGCATAGACCAACACGCTGTTGAAAAACCAGTTATGCAGAGGGAGTTATGGATCGGATTGCATGGGACTGCGGGGGAAATGCAGACCTCACATATTGTCTACGGCCTCTTTAAAGCGTCGCGCTGCATCAATATGCTGATCGGGCGTGAAGCCTGCATACATAGTCCAGCAGCCTATGTGAGTAGCACCCAGCGCTTGCCAGGCGCTAATTTCCTCGCACCATTCATCTTTTGATCGCTCGAGTTTGTCTTCAGGTTTTTGGTTCCAGCCGGACATCACCTGAGCGTTATTGAGCGTAATCCATGCCTCAATGCCAATATCTTTTGGTTTGCGCCCCGCTTCGGTAGCGTATTGGTGTAGCTTTTCGATCATGTGTTTACCGGCGTCGTCGGGCTTAAAAAAAGCAAACCAGCCATCGGCCATACGGGCGATGCGTTTGATCATCGGGTCGGCCCATCCGCCCATCCATACCGGTATGGATTTGTTAAGGGGTAGGGGATTGATTCCGGCATCGATAATGGTGTCCCACTGGCCCTCAAAGGTCACCAGCTCCTTACTCCACAATTCTTTCATCAGCGCCACTTGCTCTTCAATGCGCTTACCGCGGGTGCTGAAATCCTGCCCCAGGCATTGATACTCCACCTGATTCCAGCCAATGCCGAGACCAAGCCGTAAGCGGCCGCCGCTGAGTACATCCACCTCGGCGGCCTGTTTGGCGAGTAGGGCAGTCTGTCGTTGGGGAGCAATAATAATCCCGGTAGCCAGCTCAATAGTTTTGGTCAGTGCCGCGAGATAACCCATCAATACAAAGGGTTCGTGGAACTCGAATTGGTGGGTATAAGGTCCCCAGAGTTCATGTTTGCTCGGGTCAGCGCCCAGTACATGGTCGAAGACCACCAGGTGGTCGTAACCCAGGTCTTCGATGGCCTGTGCATAGTCTCTAATCGCGACAGGATCCGTACCAATTTCAGTAATTGGGAAAATAGCGCCTACTTTCATTATCGTTATGCCCCCTAATAAGTGATCAGCAATAAAATCGCCAGGTTGTCAGGCAGTTTAGCCAGGTTTAAATGGCTTTGCTTTGGAATAACGTTGTCTGATTAATTGGCGTTGGTGGTTTTGTTAGCGTTTTTCAAACATATAATTTCTCAGCGAGAAAGTGTGGCTTTTTAGCCACATCGCAAAACTTGTCACCGGCCTAATAAGCGGGGCATCGCCTTTGGCATCGAAATAGTAGCTGTTTGATGGCCCACAATTACCGTGATATAAAACTGT
>JAUUYV010000102.1 GCA_030590275.1 Porticoccaceae bacterium | reverse complement strand
ATGTACATAAGCTCCGGTACTTTCCACCTCATACCTCTTAATGTCCGGCCAGTGCCAGTTTCTGAGCTTAGCAGCCAGTGGTCCATTATTTCAGGGAAAGACCAATGGGCAATGAACGGACGTCTACTAAATTCTCACAGCAGACATTTTGGTGCTTCTGACGAACTACTGTGTTAAATTGCATCCAAAATTGACCCATTAATTGCACTAAATATTGAACCATATTTGTCTGGTTAATATATTGTGAGTGCAGCTAGCTTATGACAGCGAGGCGGGTCAACTATTATACGCAAAAACTACTCAAGGTGGATCAATCGAGCATGCAAACTAACACTTTCACACGTTATTTCTCAGTGCTCTCCATCATGTCAAAGTCAGCCAGAGTAAAAGAACCTTGGCTTTATTTTGACACTCTGTCGATCCTGCAATACTTCTATTTGCTGATCTTTTCTCAGTTGATTCGGCTGGGTGATTTTTATTGTGGTAACCTAACGCAATAATAAAACAAAGGAGAATGAGAATGATTAATTCAGTCAAAGCCCCTATCCTGGCGCTTATCCTATTTGTATTTGGTATCGGCAATGCGTTTGCAGAGAATAAGGTGGTTGTTATACCGATGGCATCAGATTTGCCGAATGTATACACCAATTCCTCCACTGGCTTTGTAGGTATCGGCACTGATACGCCTTTGAACAGTTACACTCTGTTTTCAGTTAAATCGCCGACGACAAACACCTGGGGCGGGATGTATACGAGTACATCTGGTGAGCTCGGACGACCGTTTTATGGGTATACAGCTGACGGTACTACCTCGTCAGCCTGGCATGAATATAATGGCGTCACAGATGAGTGGCAGTTATATGTGGACGGTGGTGTCCCAGCAATCAGCGTAAATACGAGTGGGGATATTGCCCAAAAGTTGACTAGTGATGGCTTGGTAAAAGCGGCTGTTTTTGCTGATTGTAGGAACCTCGTCGCATCCATTGATCGTTCATTCAATAATGTTAACGGCGCAGCCATCAGTATCAGTAGTGATACCAATGGAGGCTGCACGATAGATTTTGGCTTCGATATCAGTGATCGTTTTTGGTCACCGACTGGTGTTCATGCAACCTTTGCACGAAATGTGGTTTGCAAGAGATCATCCAGTAGTAACAATAAATTAGATTGCCTTCGAACAACTGCAACTGGTGCTGCTGCCAATGGCGATATTATTGTCCTCATCTATTAAGAGGGTGATGCAATGAAGAAGTTAAATGTACTATTACGTTGACTGGGAGCATTGTTGTTATCATTCGCTCTATTAACCACTGCACCTACGGTAATAACCTTTAATCATTTCATTCTCACTTAGATAAAACCTAACTCTGCACAATACAGGAGCGATGAGTTACTACGGAAAGGGCAGCGTAAAGCGACTGATTCGCTTCTGCACTGCTAATAGTGTTACAGAGCGGACTACAACAAACGATATACGCTCGCTTTACTTAGCCCATGTTCTGACATTAAGTCCTGCATTAAAACTCCCGCTGTGCGCCCGGCCATGGGCAATAATTCACATATACCAAATTCAAAATAGAGGCTGACGTCATTATCATCTTGCCCATGCGTTGAGACGCACCTGTCCTAATACTGGTGTACCCCTGAGTGTAGTCAGCCTTTTAACTGACTAATCTGCCTGCTGTAGCCACCAGGTCTTAGCCCGTAGCCGGGCATTTTCGCGAATACTCATATAAAACAAAGCGTAGTCCAGTCCGTGGTAATAACCGTTTATTGTCAATTTGTCGAAAGCTCCGTTAGTCTGGTCGTTGGTACGCAATACACCGTCTACACACTGAGCCGAAGCTGCACCCTCAATAGGCGTCTGTAGATCACTCCAGACCAGTCCCGCCGCTTTGCCTTCGCCAAATAAATAAATGTTGTATTCATTTTGAATAGGTACCGAGCCGGGATTTCTCGATTTATCCACTGTTAACTCATCCCTAAGCCAGGATAGTGGGTTCACACACAGCCACTGGGACGTAGAACGCTGGTAGTGATCACCAAGCCAGTTAGGGCAACTCGCGCCGATTGGACCGCCCCCCTCACGCCAGGTATCGAACGCAACCACACAACGTAAATCATTGGGTTCATTACACGCTTTAATTTGAGTGTAATACCGGTCAAATATATCTTCAGGTATGGTACAACCGATTAAGTAGGCCGCTACCAAACGGTCTGCCAGCGGGGTTCCGTCTATTTCCTGTTGCAACAGCCTTTGCCCGTGCACAGTGCCCTGGCTATGGGAGGCGACAATAAAAGGGCTTCCCTCAGGAATCACGCTGATAAAATGGGCAAATGCCCTGACCACATCGCTATAGGCAAAATCCAGTGCCCTCGCTCCGTTACTAAGATTGGGCTCAAAAAACGCGTGAATGGTGGCTTCCCGGTAGTACGGTGCGTAAACACTACAACAGCCATTGAAGGCACTGGCTTGATTGGCAATCATCCACTGTCTATTATCTTCAGTGGCGGTACCTTTAACCAGCGAGCCCATCCAGTGGGCGTTGCCTAGATATGCGGTGGGATGAATAAAGAAAACATAAGCACTTGCAGAGTTCTCACTTATAGCGGACTCTCCATCAGGAGCCAAATCGGCGTTATCCTGCTTGCGTGGATGCGCCAACCAACTGCCATCTCCAGCATAATTCGGCGCAGGGACAGCGTGACCGGGATCGAAATCGTGATTTGGCCGAAATTGCTCCCCAAGCCAGCGTTGGGCACTTGGGCTCAATGCAAATATCACTACAGCTATCAGGGTCAGGCCCAGCAGAACCCCAACAGATTTAAGTAACGTTTTCATACGAACTTTCTATGGTGTAGCCATTCACAATCGTCTCGACACATTAACAGGGGTAACACAAAATATTTCGAAAATTTTTCAGGGGATGCACCACTTGAACCGAGTGATATATTATTTTCACCTTTAAGGCGGCTTTGAGGGACCCAACGATGCACTAACCTACCCAAAATTCAATGTTCATAAATGAGTCAAAAACCAGATGAGGACCCCCACGATATTCTTGCATAAATGACCAGTCAATGGGAACCAGACATTCCAGGGCCCTTGCTCAATCACTGCCATCAACCCGTATCCATAATTTAAGTCATAGATGTGAGCCGCTGCTTCATATTGCGACCTCAACCGGTCAATTTGTGAGCGCCCCTAAACAGCCTGAGTTTGCCCGAAGCGGACAGTTGTATGGCGAATCCAACGTGGTTGCTGTAGTTCCGAAACGAGAGTTGGGTTATTTACTACGACTTAAGGTTTTTAAATTCTTTCTTGTTTTTTTTCTAGTATTTTTACAGGTCGAATATTAGCAAAGGCATAGAAAGCCAACCTCCTTCTGAGATAGCCTTTCGCGTCCAAGTTTTTTTGGTATTTATTTCTTAATATGTTAAATATAATTGATCAATATCAAGACTCCTGCTTTGCGCGTGTGCTAGCGTGGTTCTTTATGTAGTCCAATGGATCATGCATGACAACCATATTTTGGCAAGTTAAAAATATGCTGATTTTAGTGGCGACACTCGCACTGGCAGCTTGCGAAAATACGCCCACTGTACAGTTAAAAAGTTATCAAATCGCGGCTGGCAAACTAGTCTATCAGGATAACTGCATAATCTGTCACGGCGTAAAAGCTCGCGGCGTGGTGAAAGAGTGGTATAAGCTGAGCGGCGACGGCAGGTACCCTGCTCCGCCCTTGAACGGTTCCGCTCATACTTGGCTTCATGACCGGAAAGACCTCATGAGGACAATAAATGAAGGCGGTATTCCACACGGTGGAACCATGCCACCGTTTAAAAAGGAGTTGACGGAAGCTGAAAAAACTGCGGTCCTTGCGTACATTCAGAGCCTGTGGCCTAAAGCATTGTCCGAAGCCTGGGGAAAAAACAACGGTTAGCATTTTTTCAAGCAAGCGTAGAAATTAACAGAATAGCTGGAAGTTGAGTAGATATCTAGCTACCCAATCAAAACAGAGTATCCCGACGAATGCAGACTGATTAACAATGGCTCATTATGGGAGTGAAGTTAAAAACGGACGTTTGTTACGGGCTGGGATTACTAGAACAGTGTCAGCAGGGCCGCATTGGCGATAGCGAACACCAGCAGGAACAGGCCCAGGAGGATAATCGAATAGCCGAACACAAAATAGAGGATTCTCAGAGGGACCGGCGGTGGAGAGACCACAGCACCATCTAACCGCCCTTCCTTTTCCAGACGTGCGACCCATTCCGGATGCTCGTGCCTCGCTTCCTCAAGATCCATCGTACCGTCAAACATAGCAGCATTGAAGGGAAACGAACTAGGGCGCCAGTGCTCAACTGTAAAGTGAATAGTAAAAATGTGTCCCATGGCCAGTACAGCCTCGATGCGGTGAACCCAGAGCGCCATATTGAGCATCCATCCCGGCATATAGTTGCTGGTCAGCACTGGGTTGTAGAGCATAAGCCCGGTAACACCAACAATTATAAGCCCCCACCAGACAGCCCAGTAATCAAATTTTTCCCACCAGCTCCAGCGATCGAAGCGCGGCGCCTTGTTGAGCCCAAATACCCAGCCCAGATGACCAACAAATCCCTTGACGTCGACCCATTGAAAAACTAGTGTTTCGGGGCCTAGTAAGGAGCGCGGGAAGCGCTTCCAATCGATACAATAGATCAGATAGAGAATGTGCATGGCTAGACCAGCCAGCAGCACCAGACCTGTGATACGGTGGATTTCCAAGGTATTGCTATAGCCGCCAAACAGGTTAGCAAGGCCACGGCCCCAAGGCGTCTCAAAGAACATCCAGGCAATCCCGGTGACAGATAAAGTCATGAAGGTTAGGATCAGACCGAGGTGCGTCAGCCGATGGATCACAGTGAATCGTTTCAGGCGAGTTCGTTGCTTAGTCATGACCAAACCTCTCCTTTAGTTTGACAACAAACTCGCGTATCCACCATAAGGCAGTATAGGGTAGGAAAAACAAGAACACGCCGACCGCCAAGATCAACATGAGCCATACGCTATAGTAGAGTAGTGGGAATGATTTGCGAGCTTCTGAAGTAACCGGGTTTGGTTCATGCACCATGTAGGACGCGAATGAAGGCGTCGCTCCCTCGTGGCACTTGGCACAGATATAAGCGTGGCGACGAATCGGATTTAGCGGTGAGTAATAATGATAGACACCGGAAATCGGCTGGCTGCGATGACACTGTACGCAGGTGATCCCCATCCTCAGACCATGCAAATCTTTGGTCTGTACGGTGTGGCATGTCTTACAGCGCACTTCGGAACTGAAGTCAGCAACATTGTCGTGGGCGTCCATCTTAAAGCTGGATCGACGAATCTTATCATTACTGGGCCCTACCCCCCAAAGCCCACCTTTACCGCCCGGTAGCTGGCTATAAAAGCGAAACGAGCCCGGCAAGGTATCTTGATCCCGGAAATATCCCGTTCCCGCCATATCCTCAGGCGTTTCTGCCGCCTGTCCGTAGGAGGCCGGCACCAGGAGCAGAATTGCTAGCAAGAAATTTATTACTCGGCCGATAGACATTGCACCCCACATGATTGGTTACGGTACGGTCAAGTTACTGGCTGGCTTTGGTCAACTCTCCGCTGGAGCCCCTCCTTTTGGTCAAGGTATCCCAGCGCTGCTGCAAATCGTTAAGATCATCGTCCTCGTGCTTGTGGCAAGTCTGACAGGAATTGGGAATTCCGCTCTGAAGCGTATCCTTAGGTAGCAGCGCGGTAAACACGTGGCTGCGGATATCGCCAGATTCTGCGCTTTTGGCGATTCTAGGCATGTGGCAGTTTGCACAATTTCCGAAAGAATGCACCGAATGGGCGCCGACCTCGGCAACCTGCTCATGGCAGGAGACGCAGAGCTTGTCGCCTTCAACCTTGGTTTTACTGCGGAACAGCGGGTTGCCGAGTTGATGAACAACGTGGCAACTCATACAGTTGACCCCGCTATCGGCATGCTTCGACTGCTTCCAGTCGATGTACTGCTGGTGGTGGCCCTTGGAAAAACCGCTAGAATAGAGGTGTTTATCACCGAGTTCGATGGACTTATAATAAGTCTCTAGTGCCTTGCCGGGCCTGTAGCCAACAGGCCAGCCAGCCCCCTCCGACTTGGTCGACTTGCCGCGATTGTGGCACGAACCGCAAATCTGCACAGCAATCCCGCCCGTAAGCTTGCTCGGATTCACAATAGTACTGCGCTTCTCGAAGGTTTCGCTAGCCGGCAGAGCAGCGTGGTGTGATCCAGGCCCATGGCAAGCCTCACAGCCAACACCTGGCTCGAGGAAGGTTTCTTCCTCCAGATCGACGCCGGTTGCATGACAACCTCCACATTTTTTCAGCCAGGGGCGCTCATCCCAGTCATTATCGTGGTAGTTGACCCAACGACCGGTATCAATATTGTACTGTGTCGGCGCGATATAGTAGGTTCCGTCTTTTTTCACCAGGTAGCGCTGCTTCCACTGGCTACCGATGGTGTATTTAACATCTTCACGTTTAGGAAAGTAAATCTCGTCGATCGGCTTCTTGAGCTTCTTCTCGATTTTCTTGAAGTCCTCTTTCATCACCTCATTATCCAACTCGACGACGATCGCGTCTTCATTCTCCGATACGTCTTGCAGCATCTTGCTATGCAGTGTTT